>JBBIVI010000047.1:0-3571 GCA_037439825.1 Candidatus Nitrosotenuis sp.
GTAACTATAGGTCCTATTCCGAGTTCAACGAGTGTTCCTTGTTGTGATGCAAAAATTACCCTTGCAAACTGTAAAAAGTCAAACTCTGGTGCTGTTGCGCCAAAAAGTGGTGTCTGTCCCATTACCTGATAAATCAAAAGTGCGATTCCGCACCAGATCAATCTAGTCTGAAGTGAGAGTTTCTTTTTTGGTTTTGGGACTTGGACCAGATATGGTTCTGTTTTTTCTACTATTCGTTTGATAAGCCCAGTTGCAGTACTTTCACTCAACAACTAACACCTCTCCCCCGGCCTTTTTGATCTTTTCTTCTGCGGATGCGGTATATTGTTGGATTTTGACAGAATAGGCATTTTTTAGTTGCCCTCCGCCAAGAAGTTTATCGTAGCTGAGTCCATCAAGATCCAGTACTTTCTTTCCTCCTTCCTCTTTGCCGTGTTTTGCAAAGAGGTCATCTAGATCTCTTACGCTAGTCCATTTTCGGATTACATTTGGGTGAGGTGGATGAGTGGAATCATGACCAAAGTGATCAGGATCATATTTGAGAAGTGAGCTGTACAGGTGTTTGTGCATTCCTGCTTTGCCAAGACCTCCCTTGTGACCACTTGCGCGGTGTTGGCCGATTTGGCCCCAACCGTGAGTCCTAGAACCTCTATACTTTCTTGTCTTTCTGAGTCGTGTTGCCAATCTACATCATACTCCTGACAAGTTCTGCCAGTTCTTTGTTTTGTCCAAGTATGCCTCCTTCACCGTAAGTCTTTCTTGTGCTGCGTCTGAATCCGTGTTTTGGAGGAGATAATGCAAACCAAGGTTTGATTGGTTTGATTTTATTCATAGAAATCTTACCTTCAGAAACAGATGCTGCAAGCTCGTCGATTGTTTTGAAGCCAAGTTTTGTAACATCCTCGTTTGTGATTTTTTTGTAACCTGCTTTTCTTCCTTTTTTGTTGAAAAGCTCTTTTGTAATATCCAGATTTGCTTCCTGCCAAGATACATAATGCTTTACGGCATCAAGCATTCCATTTGTGTTGTCTTTGGCTGGAATTATTGTTGCTCTAAACTTTTTGTCAAGTTTTAACAGATTTAGTGTGTTTTTTGCCCAGTGTGGCACATTAATTTGTCCTCTCATTCGCACAACAAGATACGCTTTTGCCATCATCAATCAACCTTGACTAAATGTTTGTCTGAGACACTCGAGTACTGCTTTGGATGTAGAGTTCATTGTTGCAGTTGAGCCTTTTGCTGTAGTCCAGGCGTCTTTGAGTCCTGCTAGTTTGAGTAGGTTTCGTATCTTTCCGCCTGCGACAAGTCCAAGTCCTCTTGGTGCCGGAACTATTTCGACGACTACACTTCCACCTTTACCACGAACCTTGAATGGTACTGAGTGGGACTGGTCACACCTGCACTCCCAGCTGCCACATCCTAGCTTGACTGGGCTCACATTAAGATAAGCATTATTTGTTGCCTTTTCAATCGCAATTCTCATTTGTTTTGATTTTCCTTGACCTATACCGAGCCATCCGTTTTCATTTCCCGCTGCAACCATCGCCTTGAATTTTGTTTGCTGGCCATTTGGTGTCATTTTTTGAACCATGCCAACATCAATTACTTCGGTTTTTAGATCTGGAAGTAGTTTTTTGATAATTCCTGCCTCTTGAATCCTCAAACCGTTGGAGTAGATTTCTTCCATTGTTGTAATTTGGCCTGCAGCGACTTTTTTGCCAAGTTCGGTTCTCGGTATCCATTCTTCTTCTTCTCGTCTTGAAGATCTTCTTTCTCGTGGTTTTTGTTCTACTGTTTCACTCATTTTATTTGACCTCGCTATTGCTGCTTTTATTTTTGCGATATCGTTTTTTATTTTAAGGTGTTCACCGTCAATTCTGTCCTGGCTTGGGAGTGTTTCGTCGCTTGCTGGGATCTCAAGGCCTGCATCAATCACGCCTTTGAGTGCTGCTGCCATCCTTTGAGTGTATCTCCTTGTTCCGCTGTACAGGATTGCATCCTTTGTTCCCTGAGACAGCGCCTTTTTTCCTGCCAGATAACCGGTAAGGTATGCTGCCGGGACGTTTTTTCTTGATCCCTTCCAGCCTTTGGACAATAGGAATCTAGAATGTGCTGATGCGATCACCTTGTCACCTGTCAGTTGAGGTTTATGGATTTGGACAAGTGTATTTTCATTTGAAATCTGAACTGTAATAAAGTCACGCCTACTCATGAGCAATAGCTTTCGCTTTTTGTAGTTGGTCTTTTCTTCACGTAAGCGTCGTAATATGGTCGAATATGCCATCGATATTGTTCAAATTTTTTCAATGCTTTTATAAACGTTAGAAAGCCAACGAGGCAAGCAATGCCTTTTGTGAATGAAGTCGGTTTTCTGCTTCATCCCATACCACAGAACGAGGCCCATCGATCACAGATGCCGTTACCTCTTGACCCCTTTTAGCTGGAAGGCAATGCATAAAAATTGTGTCTTTTTTGGCCTTTGAAAAAAGTGCCTCATTTACTTGGTATTTCGGTAGGAATTTCTTTAGTCTCTTTGCATCATCGTGAATCGACACAAACGTGTCAGTCGCTATAACATCGGCATTTTTTACGGCTTTGTGTGGATCTTGTGTGAGTTCGATGTCGCCAATTTTTTTGCATTCCTTCACTACCTGCGCGTCCGGCTCAAATCCCTTTGGAGTTGCAATAGACATAGAAATTCCTACTTTGCTGCAACCATAGATCATAGAGTTACACACATTATTGCCATCCCCAACCCATGCAAGCTTTACCCCATCAAGTTTTTTCTTTTTTTCTTTGATCGTCATTAGATCTGCTAAAATCTGGCATGGGTGAAATGAGTTTGACAGTCCGTTAATTACTGGAACTGTGGAGTTTTTTGCCAGTATCTCGATTGTCTCATGTTCATATACGCGGGCCATTACGATGTTTACATATCGCGATAGCGTCCTTGCAGTATCTTCTATTGTCTCCCCCCTAGACAACTGAAGATCTTGTGACGATAGATTAATTGCGTTTCCACCAAGTTGGAACATGGCAGTCTCAAAGCTTACACGTGTACGTGTTGAAGGTTTTTGAAATATCATCGCAAGCGTTTTGTTTTTTAATAATGGTTTTGAGACTCCTTTTTTCAGATCTTTTTTTAGATTTATTGCAAGATCGATTACATTTAGTATTTCTCGTTTATCGAGTTCTTCTAGTGTCAACACATCTTTAGTTTTGATCATTTCTTCAACCAGCCGAAAAGTCCTTTCTTTGGTTTTTCTTTTTCTTCCCCTTTAACTTCTTTTTCTTCTTCAGGTAGTTGAGGTGCTTCCGATTGTTTTTCTTCTTTTTGTCCAGGCTTTGGTCGTCCTTTCTGAATCCACTCTCGGATTCTCTTTGCTAATGCAAATGCCTCATCATCATTTTCTGGTGGGGGAACATCATATAATTCTGCAAAACGTGAGATATCCTTGTCGTTGATTCCTTCGAAAGGATCGGAGTTTTTCTTTTCTGGCTTTTGTTCTGGTTTTGGTTCTGGTTTTGGTTCTGGTTTTGGTTCTGGTTTTGGTTCTGGTTTTGGTTCTGG
>JBBIVI010000047.1:3671-9261 GCA_037439825.1 Candidatus Nitrosotenuis sp.
TTTTGGTTCAACTTTAACTTCTGGTTTGATTTCAGGCGTTGGCTCTTTGATTTCTGATATATGTGGTTTTGTCTCTGCTATGATTTCTGGTTTTTGCGCAGGAATTTGTGTAGGAATTTGTCCAAACACGGTCTCCAAAAATACATTTTTGTCAAATGGCCTCAGATCACCATACTCTTGGCCCACGCCCACATACAGGACCGGCTTTGATGTGACTTTGACGACAGATAGTGCCGCTCCCCCTCGTGCATCGGCGTCACTTTTTGTCAATATTGCGCCATCAAACTGAGTGTGCTCAAAAAACTCTCGTGCCTGATTTACCGTATCATTGCCTGCAAGTGAATCACCTACAAAGATCTTAAGATCAGGCTTGACAACTTTAGTTATTTTCTCAATTTGTTCCATGAGATTTTTGCTTGTCTGCATTCTTCCTGCAGTATCAATCAATACGCAGTCAATTTTGTGTGATTTTGCGTAAAGAACCGCGTCTCGTGCTACCGCCGCAGGGTCTGCACCATAATTTTGTGCAATTGTCTTTATGTTTAGCCTGTTTGCATGTTCTTTGAGCTGTTCAATGGCACCTGCTCTAAATGTGTCTGCTGCTGCAATCACTACTGAAAATTTGTTTTGTTTTATTAGGTGTGCAAGTTTAGCAAGACTCGTAGTTTTCCCCGTGCCGTTGATTCCAACAAACAATATGACGCATGGCTCTCCTGAGTTTTTCTTTGTACTTATTTGTGCCAAAACATCAGCCGAGCCTGCTGCATCAAACAAACTAGAAATGCTTTGAATGAGGTTGTTTTTTACAAATTCCTCAATTTCCTTTTTGTCTACCGATGTACCAACCAGTCTCTTTTTTAGATCAGCTTTGATTGCATCTATTACTTCTGTTGCAACGTCTGCCTCAAGCAATGCAATTTCTAGTTGAAATAAGACATCGTCGATGTCGCTTTCCTTTAGTTCCTTTTCGCTTAATGTTTTAGCGACGTTTGAAAAAGCATTTCGTAATTTGTCAAACATTAAAATCACTTATTGTTGTTGATTTGCAGATTGTAGAAAAGTATTCATTTGCTCTTTTAGTTGTTCAAGTCGCATCAAAGCCTCGTGTTTTTGTGTAACGGTGTCATTGAGTGCAACTTGAAGTTCCTTTATTCGTGATTCAAGGTGATTAATTGCAGAGTCATGGTCCTTTTCCACCACGATGCCTGCCCCTATATTGAGTAGCACCTTTGGATCATCAGATATCTTTGCCTTGACATATGTCCCAAGTCCAACCGGAATCAACGAATCTGCATGAGGATTTTGCGATATTCCTTTGATGGAATCAATTGATGCCATGGCCTCGCGCAAAAAGTTCATGATTGCTGCCTCTTTTTGTTCAAGACTTGCTGCATAAGATTCTAGGACTTGCATTTGATACAGAAATTGTTGTGCTTGTTCTTCACTCATTTAACGAAATAGTATTTCAGATGTCTATAAATGCATTCATAGCTAATCGCATTTAGATGGTTTCAAAAAAACGTGGCAAGTTTATCAGGTCCACATCAAAATGGACCCAACCCTACAAGAAAGAACACCCAACAGACAAGCTAAAGATCAAATCGATGTTAAATGAAAAAATCAAAGGAGACAGAATCGTTGGCCTCAAGGCGCTCATAAAATCAGGCGACGTACACCAATTGCACATACATGACAGCGAATATGTTTTGGTTTATTGTTTGAGTGGCAAGTGTGTTGTAACTGTAGGAAATACAACAAAAACAGTCTTACCACACACAATGATCTTCATTCCACCAAAAGTGCCACACAGGTTTTACAACAAATTCTCAAAGCCGTGGGAAGGTGTTGCGTTTGCAATAGGCACTAAATCCAAAATAAATAACGTCTGGATGGAAAGCTGAACAAAAAAGAAGGGATTATTTTGCTTTGGAGTAGCGCTTGTCTACTTCGTCGCAGTTGACAACGTTCCACCATGCAGTTACATAGTCTGCTCTTTTGTTTTGATATTTGAGATAGTATGCGTGCTCCCAAACATCTAATCCGAGAAGTGGCATCAGTCCCTCTGTTCGTGGGCTTGTCTGATTGGGCATTGATTTGTATTCAACGTTTTTTGTTTTCGGATTGAAGACCAACCAACCCCAGCCACTACCTTGGATTGCTGTGGTTTTTGTTGAGAACTGTTCTTTGAACGCGTTGAAGTCGCCAAATGCTTTTTTGATTGCATCTGCTACTGCACCTCCAGGTTGACCGCCGCCATTTGGCTTCATGTTGTTCCAAAACAGCTTGTGGTTATCATAACCGCCACCGTGGAAATTGATTGCGCCGCGTATAGCTTCGGGAACTGAGTTGATGTTTGCAAGGACATCAAGCAGGTCTTTACTTTGAAGATCCGCTGGAAGTTTTTCCCATGCGTCGTTCAGACCATTTGTGTAGGCCTGATGATGTTTTGTGTGATGAATCTCCATTGTTTTTGCATCAATGTGTGGTTCTAGTGCATCATAAGCGTATGGCACTTCAGGAAGTGTGAACTTTCCCATGTGAGTTTGAACAAGTGTTCATAATTTAATGATTGTGTCTTTGTGGCCTAGTCACACATAAAATGTAAATTGCATTACAAAATATCAAGATGAAGTTGATTGCAAAACTAGTTTTTTGTTTTATTGTAGTTGGAATTTCGGCCTTCTTTACTGTACAAAAAATACATGATGATCCACAGTTAGAGATCTTACTTGACAAAAGCGCAAGATACGTAGGTGCCACTTATCCGCAGAACTTGGGATACGATGGCGATGGCATCAAGGTAGCAGTGATCGACACAGGTGTTGATTATAATCACCCAGATCTTTTTGGTTTTGGACCAAGAGGCAAAGTAGTTGGCGGATTTGACTTTATTGAAAACGATGACATGCCCCTTGACACCAACGGTCATGGCACAGAGGTTGCAGGAATCATTGCGGCAAACGGCAATCTAAAAGGGATTGCCTCCAAGGCAAAAATTTTGGCCTACCGTGTTTCAGACACAGGTGAATCTGTGTCATCTGAGCTCATAGTCAAAGCAATAGAGCGTGCAGTCCAAGACGGTGCAGACATTATCAACATAAGTCTTGGAGTGAATAGAACAAACGACAAAATCGAAGACGCGATAAATTTTGCTGTAGGAAAAGGAATCGTAGTAATTGCTGCTGCTGGTAACAGTGGCCCAGACCCCAGCACCATCGGGAGTCCCGGAAAAGATCCTCACGCAATTACAGTTGGGGCCACATACAACAACTTGACTGCAAGCCTTGTTGCCACCCTCCAAATCGATGGCAAGCGGATTCAAGTTTTACCAATGGTCGGCACAGAGCCACTAGCACAACCGATCGAGTCCCCAATAGTTTTCGGCAAATACGGCAGACAAGACGATCTCAAAGATGTAGATGCGGCAGACAAGATTCTCTTAATTGAACGTGGTAGTGATAAAAAGGATGAGCTCATTTATTTTTCTGAAAAAGAGAAAAACTCTGCAGATGTAGGTGCAAGAGCAATAATAGTTTACAATAATGAACCGGGAATTTTTCTTGGGGACCTCAACAACAAATTGGAGGGCCCTGACTACAAACCGAGAATTCCTGCAGTATCGATGTCAAGGGAGGATGGCCTGATGCTAAAAGAGATGCTTCAAAACAAAACAATTGGAACAATCCACGCGTTCTACCATCCGGATTTCGTTTCATTTTTCAGCTCGCGTGGACCAGTATCTCCGTTTTACATAAAACCCAACCTTGTGGCACCAGGAGTCTTTGTCAACACCACATCGATTTCTGGAGGATATAATCTGACAAGCGGCACGAGTTTTGCAGCACCACATGTTTCAGGCGCAGCGGCTATCTTGTTACAGAAAAACCACAATTTATCACCCCAAGATATTTCCTCAATAATTTCTACCACGGCAGACCCCATCTCCGACACATTTGGGACCAAGTTCACCCAAGAGATGAGTGGGGTTGGAAGGCTGAATATAACAAAGGCCTTTGATGCAAACCTGATCATTTCTCCTCCTTTTGCAATTTTTGATCTATCACCATTTACAAAAACACAAAGTGCAGACTTTGAACTAAAAACATTAGATGGTTCAAAGCCACATCCCAAAATCACCATAGACTTTGACCAAAAAATAGCAGTATTTGGTTACGGAATATCTGACAACACGCTGCATACCACTGCAACACTAGTGAACCACACCATAGGACAGCATGAAGGCAGCATCATAATAGATGATGGCAAGACGACATATCACGTGCCTGTATTGCTAAGAGTCGCAGAGGGCTCAATTGACATACAAGAACAAAACGGCAGATTGGATTTTGCAATAAATTTGCAAAGAGATTGGTCGTATGCAAAGATCACAGTCTTCAATACGGATTCTAGATTTGTTGATAGTGTCTCTCTGACCCCACAAAAAAACAATGCTATTTTCATAAAGAACGCAGGCACATATTGGATCCAAGCAGAAGTTAGAGCTGAAGATGATACAATAAACCTCTACAATTCTATCTTGGTAGCTTCACCACACCCAAATCAAAGTACATTTGATTTCGGATTACCAATCCAACAGATGATACTTGTCTTTGCAATTGGCATGATCGTAGTTTTGGTTGGCGTTGTGATTAAAAGATCTACGGTTTCGGACCAGCATCAATGATTTCTTGTGGCGCGTCTTTGAATTTTTTGAAGTTATCTACAAACATTTGTGCCAGTTTTCTTGCAGAAAGAACATAGGCATCCTTATCCTGCCAAGTCGTTTTGGGGTCAAGCACCTCTGATGGAACATCTGGACATTCTGTTGGGACGTCCAAATTGAACAGATCGTCGTGTCTGTATTTTACTATATCAAGTGCGCCTGTGAGTGCTGCAGTCACCATTGCCCTGCTGTGTTTTATGCTTATTCTCTTGCCAACGCCATATGGTCCGCCTGACCAACCAGTATTAATCAGATATACAATTGTGTTATGTTTTCTTATTTTATCTCCTAGTAGTTTTGCATACACTGATGCTGGCCTTGGCATAAACGGAGCACCAAAGCATTCCGAAAATGTTGCCTTTGGTTCTTTGATCCCTCTTTCAGTGCCTGCAAGCTTGCTTGTGTAACCAGACATGAAATGATACATGGCACCTTCCTTTGTGAGTCTTGAAAGTGGTGGCAAAACTCCAAGTGCGTCTGCTGTCAAAAACACAATCACCTTTGGGTGTCCTCCGACACTTGGGAAGACAGCTGTTGGAATGTATTCAAGAGGATAAGCGGCCCTTGTGTTTTCTGTAAGTGAACCATCATCGAAGTTTGGCTTGAGCGTTTGTTTATCGATGACAACATTTTCAAGAACGGCGCCAGATCTAATTGCGTTCCAGATTTGCGGTTCTGATTCCTGATTTAGGTTGATACATTTTGCATAACATCCTCCCTCAAAGTTAAAGACGCCATTGTCTGACCAGCCATGTTCGTCGTCACCAATGAGCATCCTGTTGGAATCCGCAGATAGTGTTGTCTTGCCAGTTCCAGAAAGTCCGAAAAACAACGCCGTATCTCCACTTTTTCCAATATTTGCAGAGC
>JBBIVI010000048.1:0-9207 GCA_037439825.1 Candidatus Nitrosotenuis sp.
CTTTTCGATTTTTGCTGAAGTTGTTTTTATCATTGATGAGTATTTAGAATCAAAGTCTTTTGATGAATGGTTTGCAATCAGCTTTATTGATGTCCCATAGAATTTTGATACATCTCCCCTTACTTCTTCAATTTTAACAATTTCAATTAGACCAGCTTCTTTGAGAATATCCAAGTGATGTCGAATTGTGGTGAGAGCTTTGTTGTATCCACTTTTTTGGAGTTCTTTTGCTATCTGTTCTGTAGTGAGTTGTTTGTGATACAAAATTTCCACGATTTTTGCTCTTGCAGGATCTTCTAGTGCGCGAGCTTGTTCAACAGAAATCGTCATGACTCTGTTAATTTTGATTTGTTTTTCGAGTAGCGTTGACATGATAATTGCAGATTTGGAATTCAGCTAAAAGATCAGTGGATCATTTTTTGTTGTCTATTCGCATTAATTTTTTTACGTTACAACAATTTTTGAACCTTTTCAAAATATTTTATTACCATAACTAAATTTTTAGTTGTAATTGAACAAATATCGTATTATATCAGAATAATTCGTATCAATACAATTAATGTTAAAAATTTTGAAATTTTGTGGATCTGGCGGCCTGGGGTTCCATTGGGGTGTAAAAATGAAAAAAATAAGATTTTGAAATATAGAATTCGAGTTGAAATTCGAAAATATGTTTACAGAGACTTGCCTGTTATTTTTTCGTAAGAGCGAATATAACGTTCCGACATTTTGTTGATGATTTCAGTCGGGATAGATGGTGCGATTGGTTCCCTTCCTTGTTTTCTTGCATCCTCGAATTGTTTTTGATAACCGTTGGCAGTAAGCCAGTCGCGCAGGATTTGTTTGTCGTATGCTTCTTGTATTTTACCTACTTGATAGGTGTCTTTTGGCCACATCCTGTATTCATCAGGGCCAATTGAATCACCAAGTAATATCTTGCCGTCGAGTTTTCCAAACTCAAGTTTCAAATCTGCCAAAATGAAACCTGCAGTATCTGCGATTTTGGACATCAGGTTGTAGATCTCAATCGATTTTGATTCAAGCCATGCAAATTCATCTTCTCTGACAAGGCCGCGTTTAATTGCAGTATTCTTGCTAATAGGTTCGTCGTGTTCCGATTTTGTAGTTGGATCAAAGATCGGAACAGGAAGTTTTGCGGCAATTTCGGTTTTTGTGTCAGGAGGAAGAGAAACCCGTCCTTCTTTCCATCTTGTGATCAGGCTTCCATAGAAATAACCTCGTACAACACATTCAACTGGTATCATTTGCATTTTTTTTACTACGATCTCGTTTTTTGAAACAGATTTTACAAAGTGATTTGGCACTGGGAGTTTGTTAAACCAAAACTCAGCAAATCTGCACAATACCTCGCCTTTGTATGGAATCGGATCGTGAAACTTGACATCATATGCAGATACACGGTCACTAAACTTGAATAGAAGCGTGCCATCCTCAAGATCATAAACATCTTTTACCTTACCGGAGCCAAGAAACTTCAATGTCAAGATTGATGTCAATACTACAATTATAATAATTGTGATTGGTTTTTAATCTAGAATTTGGTGTGTGGACTGTGGTTTTTGGTTTTCATTTTATAGCTGTTTTTAGCATATTTACGCCAGTGTTTTCTGAAACTCAGATCTTTTATGAGAGTTTGGTACTAGAAGTATACGTAAAACAAATTCCTGAAAACCCGACATCGATAACTTTTATTGGCGATGACCAGCCCCGAATTTAGAGAGAGGTAGTAAAACTCACATTCACACCCATGCTTTCGACGTTGTCAATGCTCAACTATGTGGACTTGATTCCGAGCACGAAGTACTCAGATACGGTATTGGTGTGATTTTACTCAACGTTGGAATCTATTTTGTCATTCCTGTAATGATCATATTAGGAATCAAACATGAATTAAAAAAATAGAATAGGTCTAGAACTTGGAATTCTTTATCTCATTAATTACCAAATTTCTTAGTAATTCTGCATGTTTTTGTCTGTCTGCTCTTATTGTATTCCAAACCTGCTCTGATTCTTTATCTCCTATTTTCTGAGCATCGTTTATGTATTGGTCGACGCGAGAAAGGAAACCAAGAGTCTTTGAGAGTTGATGCACTACATTATAGCAGTTGTCATTAAGACAGAGTGACGCTTTTTGCATGCCTTGTAATTACAATTCTACTATTATAGCAATAATGCAGATTATCATTTTTGATAATATATTCCGTAATAATTATTCAGGTTTGATACTCAACATGTATTTTTTTATTTCTTGGACATATACTGTTACTATGGTCATAATACTTTGGAAAAATCATAAAATCCAAAAGAATAGGCGTTGGTAAAAGGCCGTACTAGCCGTTGCAAGATGCACTGCAAAATTCTTAGCCATGTTTAACAAATTAGAGACAATAATGTTTGTAGATGATAGAGGTTTGGAAAAAGTAATCAAAGCCACAATAGAATCCACGCACGTTACAACCTCTGGCGATGGCAAAATATTTGTCTCAAATGTAGAAGAAATATTCGACATAGTTACAAAACAAAGTGGGAAACACGCGCTCTAACCCCTCGACTATAATTCGATTTGTCAGCCCAGTGTTTTTACTGTTTTTCGAATAGAGTTAGTTCTGTTTCTAATGGTGACTTCGGTGATATTTGCTGCACGTGCTACTTCACGTTGTGTGAAATTTTCATTATTTTGTAGTGCTGCTAAATACACTGCAGTAGCAGCTACTGCCATCGGGCTTTTCCCTGACGCGTTGCCGGTTTTTTCATAGTCCAGAAAAATCGACACTGCAAGGCGTTTTGTTTTTTCTGACACACCTACCTTATTTGCTACACTTGAAACGCATTGTACAGGGTCTACGACTGGCATTTTCATGTCAAGACCCTCAATTAATTGCCTATAGCATTTGTTGATCTGTTTTGATTTTACTGCGCTTGCTTTTTGAATATCTTTTATTGTACGAGGTGTCTCGCTGCCCCTGCACGCTGCATATAATGCTGCGCAGATAAATGCAGAAATTGGCCTTCCTCTAATGAGTTTCTTTTCATGTGCTTTTCTATAGACGTAAGCAGTTTTTTCTACTATGACATCAGAGAGACCAAGCTTTTCTTTTAGTGCCAACAGTTCAGAAAACGCTCTTCTTAGGTGTCTGTCGCCTGCATTATGTGCCTGGCTTCTGCTATCCCACATTCGAAGTCGCTCAATTGTACTTCTCATGCTTGCAGAAAGCGGTTTGCCTGTCACGTCCTTATTTGCTTGACCTATGACTGTTGCCAGACCCATGTCGTGTTTGCTCAGGTAGCTGCCATCCCCAGTCCTACTTCTATTTGCTGAAGTGTCAAGTGAACGCCACTCTGGGCCTTCGTCTTCCACCCTTTCTTGGACTACGCAACTACACTTAGCACATACAACCTCTCCGTTTTCCTCGTCGTGGATTAGAACATGCTCTTTACAGTTTTCTATTTTATTTTTTAGTTCTCGTTTCAAATTTCTCAGTATACTATTATACATCATTATGTATATTTATACATTGTGTATAATAGTGTATAAATATATACTAGTGCGAACTATAATCGATATGGCAGTATCGTTTGTTACCAAGATTGCAAAGTCAGGCAACAACTCAAATGGTAAGGAAAGAAGAATCATCATAGTTCCAACCGATAAGGTAAAAGAAGTAATCAAAAACTATGAAGGAAAACAGATCAAAATTACAATTGAAGACGTTTAGTGTATCGAAAAGGACTAATTCTCAGACCAGATAATTAACTAGTCTTTTTTAATAACTAGACTACGAACTGCAGATAATGTCCACTGTTAAAGAAATTATGAAGAAACCAATCACAGTGTCCAATTCAGCATCAGTTTCTGATGCGTTGAGAGTCATGCTTGACAAAAACATCAGCCGTGTGTTGATTAGTGATAATGACAGAATCAATGGTATTGTAACTGGTAAGGATATCGGGTTTTTTCTTCTAGCTGAGCAAACTGAAAGAAAAATCAATGAAATTCCAATTTCTGAGCTGTCAAATCCGCTCATAACGGTAAATCAGGTTGCGACCATAGGAGATTGTGCACAAACTATGACCGATAGAAGTATTGGCTCAGTTGGAGTCAATGTTGGAAACAGGACTGAAGGTATAGTAACTAAAACAGACCTTACTGCATATTTTATGAGAAATCTTGTAGGTAGAAAACTAGTAGGAGATGTCATGACGATAACGTATGTATCTGTATACGAGGACGAACCAATCTACGAAGTACTGCCAAGAATGATTGTGGAAAAAGTCTCAAGACTCATAGTAAAAAACCGCAATGAACGACCAGTTGGCGTATTGTCCTTCAAGGATCTATTCAGGACGTCCCTTACGCTCGGCAAAGAAGACGTTGTAGAAGATTACGTGTCAGGTGTTACTGTATTGTTTTCAAGAAAAGGCTTTTTATCAAGATCAGGGTTTGGTGCCACCCTTCTAACAAAACAACTAATGACCCCAAACATCATAACCGTTGAGCACGACGACGATCTAGTACTTGCCGCAACTGTGATGCTTGAAAACAACATTAATGGAGTAGGAGTCATGGTAAATGACAAGCTTACTGGTATCGTAAGTAAGACAGACATAACACGTGCAATCGCCACACTTGCAAAAACAAAAGACACGATCTAATGATTATTTTTTACAGATAATTGAGAAATCGACTAGGCCCACAGATATTTTTGATACATCAAAACAAAAGCTTATCAACGGAATTTTTGAATACAAGTCATGCGCGACATAAACGATATCATGCCAAAGATCTCAAATATGAAATGGGGAGCGTTACTAAACAAATACCCTACTTATAAAAGAGTAAAAGAACTAGATACGATGTTGCCGCATGACAAGAGATGGCACACTGTTTTTGATTTTGAAGACCATGTTTATGTCGACGATGTCAGAATTACAAAAAAAGACAAAAAGTCTTGGACTTAGGAACCCATCATTCCTGGCATCTTTGGTGGGATTCTATATTGCTTTGTCACCATAATACCATTGTCTGCACTCACTGTAACGAATTGAAGTGGGTTATCAGATGGCGGTGACAAAATTACTTTTTGGCCTGGGTTTAGCGTGCCAAGCTTTAGTGTGTCGCCGTCACCATAGTTTACCTCTACGTTTGTAAGCGGCTTGCCACCTGTATTTTGTATCATGACGCGTGCGGTAACAAAGAGATTTTGTGGATCTTTGAATGGATCTACGTCGATTTCATAATCTTGTGTTGCAAACGAACCTTTTGTTAGCGAGAGTGCGGTAACGACTCCCACCACCACAATTACAGCTATTCCGGCAATTACGAAAAACTTGTAGGCTGCCATTGATAAAATAGTGTAAATCTAGCTATTAAGATTAACTTTACAGAACAATTTTTGCAAAAAAATGATCAGGGCTTTGCAATATAGTAATAATTGATAGAATCATGCGGTAATTGTTTTACGGTTACCTGAGAGAATCCTGCATCATAAAGCATCTTTGTTGCGGTTTCCTTCCCCCCACATTGCACACAAGCCCATTTCACCTTGTGCAAGAGAGACAGTCATGCAATGAAGGTACGAAACAGTGTAAATATAAGATGCAATTGAATGATCCACATTATTTTCCGCCTTGCTCAGGGATGGTGGAAAGTGTGGTTGTGGAAATGACGTTTGGTATCTTTCGGATTTTTTTAGTTACTGTATCAGATACGTCTTTGTGTGTTGACCCAACGACCTTGGCAAAAATATCATACATGCCGTATGTTCCGTGGGTCTCCTTCACATTGTCTATTTTGAGCAGTTCACGCATTACGTCCATTTCATGACCTACTTCACATTTGACTAGTACGAACGCAATTTCCATGCTATTCGCCCTTCATTTCCTCACGTGTTTTGAATGTTGGCTTTATTCCAAGGGTACTATAGTCGCCGGTTGTACACGTAAAGCATAGTGAATCAATCTGGATTCCTACCGCATTTGCTAGGTTTTGTGCGTCATTATATCCCAAAAAGTCCGCTCCTATGTCATTTCGAATTTTTTCAATTATTTCTTCGTCGTTTGTGGACTGATTGGCACCTGTTGCCAGCTCTTCTTGTGATGGAAAGTCAATACCAGCGTAACAAGGGTATTTTATTGGCGGATATGTAATGAGCATGCTTATTTTTCTTGCACCTGCTCGCCTAAGCGCTTTGATTATTGCTTTTGAGCTTGTACCTCTAACTAGACTGTCATCGATTACTACAATGTGTTTTCCTGAGATTATTTCAGTGATTGGAATTATCCAGCGATTGATTTCCACTCTGTCACTTTGGTGCGGCTCAATGAAGCTTCTGAGTGGACCCTTCTTGCTATATCGATCTTTGAGCAAGCCCTCATCGAATTGAAGTCCAAGCTCTTGCGCATATCCAAGTGCTGCTGGCCTAGCAGAGTCAGGTACTGGGATTACCAAGTCAGCGTCTTTGATTGGGAATTTTTTTGCAAGGAACTGGCCGATACGTTTTCTTGCCACATAGATGTTTGTGCCTTCCATCCTACTTGTTGGATGCGCAAAGTATGTGAATTCAAAGGAGCAGTGTGCCCGTTTTTTTTCTTCTGAAAACATCTCAGATTCTATTCCATTTTTGCTGAATTTCAAAAGCTCGCCAGGTAGAACGTCGCGGACAAGTTTTGCGCCAATTGCTGCAAGCGCCGAGGATTCCGATGCCACGATTGTTATTTTACCATCTTCTTTTGAGCCAAGAACCATCGGTCTGAATCCACGAGGATCACGCGCGGCGTAAACTGCGTTATCGTCAGATACAAAGGTAAAACAGTACGAGCCGGCCATCTCATTCTTCAAAATAGAAAGTGCGCTACCGAGTTTTCCGTTTGTTGACATTAATGATACAAGGCGTTGTGCGGCAATGAGCGTATCACTTGAGTTCTGAGGCGTAAATGTGCAACCACCAACCATATTTGCTAGCTCTGCGACGTTTGCTATTGTGCCATTATGGGCAATACAAAGATCTTTGACTTTGAGCGGCTGTGCATTATCCAAACTGCTTCGTCCAACTGTAGAGTAGCGTACATGCCCTATTGCTGCAGGTGAGGCATACTCTTCTGTTATTTTATCAAATTCCGAAGACGCTGCAGAAACAAGGCCAAGTCTTTTAAGTGGAGTTTTTTTTGGAATTGCCAGACCCCACGCTTCTTGTCCTCTGTGTTGTAGTGCCCTTAATGCATCAATTACCATAGGAATGACGTTTGAGCCGTCTTTGCTGAAAATGCCAACTACACCACAGTTTTCCTTAACCATGCAACACCAGCTCCCTTAGTGAATTAAACCACTTGTCATGTGCTTTATCAACCCTTAGTTTTGCTATTGGTTTACTGTTGGTAGTAAACACGATGTTACTTTCTCCAAATTTTCCAATTACTCCGAATTCAACATGGTTTTTCTTTAGATGGTGTATCACAGAGTCAAGCATCGGCTTTTGTATGACTAGTAAGTATCTTGAATGACTTTCTGAGAACAAGAGTTTGTCTGATGGTAGTTTTTCTTGTGGGATGTTTTCTAATTCCACAATACACCCTATGTTGCTAGTCATTGCCAGCTCACATACTGCGACAGCAAGGCCGCCTTTTGAGCAATCATGGGCTGCTTTTGCCCATCCGTTTTGAATTATTGATAAAACCGCATCCATGTTTTTCTTGGATTCATCGAGGTTGATTTTTGGACAGTTGCCTCCAATAAAATCATGAACGTATTCATAATATTCAGAGCCGCCCAGTTCGTCTTTTGTTTTACCCACAATTAATAGCAAATCATCTTGTTCTATTTTTTGTGGTTTGAGTGGCTTTTTCTCGATTAGTCCCAAAACTCCAATGAGTGGTGTCGGTTTGATTGGCCCTTGCGGCGTTTCATTGTAGAGGCTGACTTTGCCTCCGACGCAAGGGATGTCGTAGAATTTGGAAAACTCGGCAATTCCTTTTAGTGATTCTAAAAAGGTCCAAAATATCTCGGGATTTTCTGGGTTTCCAAATTGCAAATGATCCACCATTCCAATTGGTGCCGCGCCGGTACATACTACGTTTCTGCATGCCTCCTCAAAGCACCCCATTGCACCGTTTTTTGGATCTAAATAGCAGTGTTTTGGATTTCCATCAATCTTTGCAGCGAGGTATTTGCCATTATCCAGTCTGAGTACAGCTGCATCGGAGCCTGGTTTTACGGTGGTGCGTATTCCTACCTCATGATCATACTGGCCGTAAACCCAGATCTTGCTTGCTATATTTGGATTTGCAAGCATTATCATTATTGTTTTAGAAAGATCTTGCACTGGTTTTGGTTCTTGTTTTTCTCTTAGCTGTTTTAGGTAGGTAGGTTCTTTGGCTATCCTATCAAGAAGTGGTGCGTTTGCCACAATCTCAGCTGGCATATCTGCGAGAACGGTGCTGTTGCTTCGCACCTTCATCATCTTGTCTGCAGTAACCTTGCCAATGACTGAACAGCTTACGCGGTATTTTGCACATATCTCCTGAAGTTTTGCAAGTCTTTGCTTGTCTGTAATTATGAGCATTCTTTCTTGTGATTCAGATGTCATGATTTCAGTAGGCGTCATGTTTGGCTCCCTTGTGTTGACGTATGTCACATCAAGTTCTATTCCAACACCCAAAGCATCTGCCGTCTCAGATATTGCACAGGAAAGACCTCCCCCTCCAAGATCCTTGATTGCTTTGATGCATCCTTGATTTCGTGCTTCAAGTGTAGCTTCAATTATCAATTTTTCAATGAACGGGTCTGGGATTTGTACTGCGGAACGGTCTTCTGTTTCAAGTGAGTCTGATGCAAACTGTGATCCACCTATTCCATCACGCCCAGTAGAGCCACCGATTAGGACTACGATGTCGCCTTCTTGTGCATTGTTTTTGATCAGATTTTCTTTTTTGCCGAATCCAATTGATGCGACATCAACTAGAGCGTAATTTGTGTAACATTTGTCAAACTCTACTTCGCCTCCAACCGTTGGGATTCCAAGGCAGTTACCATAGTCTGCAATTCCGGTCACGGCGTTTTTGAAAAGCCATCTTGCATGTTGATCTTTTTCAATGTCACCAAATCTGAGCCCATCAAATATTGCGATAGGGCGGGTTCCGGCAGACAGGATATCTCTGATTACACCGCCAACACCTGTTGCGGCCCCACCG
>JBBIVI010000049.1:0-9191 GCA_037439825.1 Candidatus Nitrosotenuis sp.
GTTTTTTTATTTTCTTTGTTTCCTTCTTTTTGTCTTTTTTGAATCCTTCTTTTCTGATTTTGCATCTTTGATCGTTTTTGTTTCCTTTGTAGATTGAGCTGCACTAGATTGTGCATCATTCTTTTTGGACTCGTAATTCCAAAGCTGTTCGCCGTTGAATTTGATTTTTGCAATTCCTTGCTTGTCTAGGTTTTGAATTGTTGAAGGTAGCGGGACGTAAAGCAACGGTTTTGAAAATTGTTGACCGTCGGTTACCATCCAGTGTAACATGTGTACGAGGGCTTTTGCTTTTTCCTTGTCTTTGATTACTTGGTCTATGTTTTCGTATACTAGAAGGTAGGTAAGACTTGCGATAGGATACGAGTTTTTGCCTGGCGCTACAACCATGCTCACATTGCTCCAGTCATCTTCTGGACGAGGTATTTTGTTTAACGGATACGTCTTTGCGGCCTCAAATACTGTATCAAAGGTAGGTTCTACAAAGTTGGTTTTGTCGCCATTTTGCAGATATGCATAGGTCATCTTGTTTTGAAATGCATAAGCCAATTCTACGTAGCCTATAGCATACTTGGTATTTCTTGTAGCCCACGCAACACCTTCATTTCCTGCTGCACCAACGCCTACTGGCCAAGGAACGCTCTTTCCTATTCCTACTTTTTCTTTCCATTCTTGGCTTACTTTGGATAAATAGTCGGTAAAAACATAGGTCGTGCCAGAACCATCAGATCTTCTTGTAACAAGAATTGGTCGGTCCGGAAGCTTTAGATCCGGATTATTTTGTTGTATCTTTGGATCATTCCATTTTTTGATTTTGCCAAGGTAAATGTCTGCGACGTTTTCACCTGTAAGCTTTAGTCCGCTGTTTGGAACTTCGGGGAGATTATACGCCAATACCACCGAGCCTATGGCTTCAGGTATGTGTAGTGTACCTGATGCCAATTCTAGTTCCTTTGTAGTAAGTGGTGCATCTGATGCGCCAAAGTCCACTGTCTTTTCTGTGTGTTGTTTGACTCCGCCACCGCTTCCAATTGATTGGTAGTTGAGGTTCACATTAGGGTATAGCTTGTTGTATTCTACACGCCAAGTATCAATGAGTGGGAATGGAAAGGTTGCACCAGCACCATTTATCTGGATTTGTGTGTCTGGACTTGGAGCTTCTGGTACTTGTGCTGCATCGACGGATAGTGGAATGAATACAGAAGTAAGAAGGATTAGACTTAATGTTATTGATAGTGTTTTCTTCATTGATTTTGAGAAAGTTTTGTTTTATTTACGACTAGTTGGCATAGATTATGTTTTTTACGTAGATCACAGTTTAGCAATATAGGTAACGATTAGATTCGTATTCTACTATATCAATAAAGACTCTTCTTTAGTAACAGAATCAGATGAAACAAGTTAATGACTTCAAGAAAAGTAATATTCACATCGGTTATTACTGCTATTGCAATTGCATCACTTGCAATGGTCAGTCTATTGCAGACACAAACAACAGCTCAATCCGCACCACTTGGCAATAACGTGTACGTTTTTGCTGAGGGTGTATACCCACAAGCAACATTCAAGTTCAAAGAGGCAATTGTGACCTATGATTTTCAAGCATTTAATCAAGTCAACAACCTTTTTGGTACTATGAGTAATGGAGTGGCTAGATCCACTTCACCTGAGTTCACTCTACAAAGAATTGTTGGTGAGACTCCATATCTTCATGAAGCAGTGGATCAGACATGGCAATATCAAGGCCGTGCTACAGCATTGGAGTATCCCTACAAGCTCTTCGACGTAACTGTTGAAATGATACAGGCGGGAAAATCAGTGAGAGTTTTCGAGTATGGTGATTGTCAAGTTACAAACTACAAAGTTAGCACAGAATTTGACAAGGAAGAAGGATATACTACTGGTGGTAAAACAGGGTTTGCGGTCATGGAAACCTACACTTTCATCTGTAATGGATACAATCCAGTGGCAGTAACTTATGATGAGATGATCAAAGAAAAGCAGAATGGGAAACCATACGAATAAAATTCAAATAATTTTTTATTATTTTTCTTTATCAAAGATCAGTGCGTTGAACTCATTTTTTAAAGGTATCAAATCATATGGATAATTTAGAATAATGTCTTTTCTTCAGATGATTAATCAGGTGTACAATCAACATAGTTGACATAATGGTGTCAAGTAACAAAAGTCCTGACGAGAATTCCGGAATAACCCTCGTACCGATTATTTCGATTTTTGCAGTATGTGCAGGGATGACAAATATCATGTTGGTTTTGTCATCTTGCACAGACCACTCGTATCCCTTCTGAACGCCATCTACAAGTAATGTGAGCTCAGTACCTTCTGCAGAAACAAGATCTTGTGGAAATCGCACAGACATTATGTCGGTCTGTCTGACATCATCCAGTTTGATCACCAATGATATGCGTTCTTTGTCTATGCCTATGGAGGTTACCTTAGCATCAAGATCCTCAGCGGTACCTTCACCTTCTGATTCGGTTGTACTCAATCTGTAAAAGATGGTAAAGTCGCCCTCATCCATGCTGAGTGTGTACTTGTTCATCATAAGCTCGGCTATATCATATCGCTGCACGTATTGGAGAGTATCGTCTCCAGGTACGGTGGCTAATGAAATAAACAATAGTATCACAACAGTTTCCATCTTACAATATTGAGATCGTTTCTGATTTATTTTAGCAGGTCGCCCATTATCAAGATAGAAAATTATCTCATAGCCTAGAATAATTCATTAATTTCACAATTGATAATTTTGCGACTTGTTTAATTAGATTCAGATTCATCATAATTCTATGATAAAAATAAACTTTCAAAAGATACTTGTTCCTCTGGACGGCTCAAAGAACTCAACTCGTGGCCTAGATCATGCAATATATTTGGCACGACAGTGTCAGGCCATAATTACCGGCATCTACGTGATTCCAAGGCCGCCACATCCTGCTTTTCGTTCTGCACGCTATCCGGAAAAACCATATCTAAAAGACGCTGAACATATCATGGCATTTGCAAAAAAGCATTCAGCACAAAATGGTATTATGTTTGAGAAAAAGATTGCATTTGGTGATCCAGGGTATACAATAGTCAAATTCGCAAAAGACAAAAAATTCGACATCATTGTAATTGGGGCCAGAGGGCGAGGTGTAGTAAAGGAGATCTTCCTTGGAAGTGTCTCAAACTATGTGTTGCACAAATCAAGTTTACCAGTACTGGTTGTAAAGTAGTTTCTTCTATAGGTTTTCTTTATCCCATACAACTGTGTACGCAACAAGCCTTTTTGTTGATTTTGATCCCCATTCGTTTTGAGTGTGGCCGGCATTAAGCTCGGAGATAGTTCCCCACCTGAATTTAGGGAATTGTGTTTCAACCATAACAAGTTTTCCAATATAATGAAGATAAGCGTCGAGATTGCACTGCAATGCATAGCAGTCCTACTCATTATATCAAAAAAAATACTATTCTTCGATATGCAAGTTCAACTAGCCGGAAGAAAAATCGAGGACGATAAGAAAAGCGCCCTACTTGAAATAGTATCTGACAAATACTGTCGTGCTATTCTTGAATCCACGATGAGTGTGCCCAAGGCCGCAATTGAGATCAGTATGGAAACGCAGATTCCAATAAGTACGGTATACCGAAGATTGCAGTTACTTTTTGACAACAAATTGCTTGCAATCTCTGGTTCGATTACCTCGGAGGGAAAAAAGCACTTTCTCTACAAAAGTAAGGTAAGGGCGATCACCTCACAGTTCAACGGGGGCAATCTAGAGGTAGAGATAGTTCCTAATGGTTCGCATTAGGAATATCCAGATTGTTTTTAAATGCAGTTTTGATAATCAATATCTCCCCTTAAATTCTCATGGATTGATGGTTCATTATGAAAAGTAAGCTATACTCAAGTCCTGTATTTACATTAACCACATCTGATTCGATGCATGATGCGTTAGTGCTTATGAAAACGAATTTTGTCAAGCGGGTCGTAGTTGTCAGAGATAAAAGGCCAACAGGCATACTAACTGAACGTGACATTAGCAGATTTCTTGAACACGACACTACAAAGAGATCGCTTTCTGAGATCCCCCTAAGAGAGGTAATGAAAAAAGATCTGATCAGCATAGTTGCAGATCAAGAAGATTTTCTTCACCAATGCGCCACGCGTATGGTGACTTTTAAGATCGGCTCGATTATTGTCACAGATGAAGATGGAAATCTAGTAGGTATTGTTACTCGCACAGATATTACCGATGCTTTTGCCAATAAATATCCAGGAAAATACAAAGTACGAGACTACATGAATGAAAAAACTGTCACTTGTAGAAACAATGATCAGCTACGATATGCTCTTGAAATACTCAACAAAAACAATGTGTCCAGGTTGATCGTAACTGACAATTCAGGACATGTAAGGGGACTTGTTACCACACATACCTTTCTTAGATATAGTGAGTACTTCAAACGCTCTGATGGTCTTGCAAGGGATTATCTTCTTGAAAAATCCAGATATTCGCTTACTGTGGATAGTTTATTAGAAAAAGAGATCCTTGTTGTAGAGCCAGATTACGATCTGGCAAATGCTGCTCAGATGATGGTAAAAAACCACATAAGTGGATTACCTGTCATTGTACACGACATGCTTGTAGGAGTTGTGACAAAGTTCGATATAGTGAGAGCGTTTTGTAACGTGCCAGTACACAAGGACATTTTAGAAAAGTACCGTCTTCCAACCTGAACAAGATAAATAGCAGAAAACAACAAAACCAGTATTGGAAACAGAGATTCCACGAAGAAAGCAGCATCCCCCTAAAAAAGAAACCACGCGAAGTATTACCTATAGGCTTCCTGCCAAAGTGGTTGAGGAGTTAGAGACCGAAGCTATGCAGAAAAATATCTCTCATAATGTTCTCGTAAGGCAGATCCTAGAAAAATATCTTGTGTGGGATCGATTTGCAGACAAAATTGGAATAATTCCTGTCCCAAAGAAGATTCTTGAAACACTTGGTGTTGAGCTTGAAGGTAGTGAAATCAACGAGATTGTTGATGTCATAAAACCAATTATCAAAGAATCCGTTTTGTTCATGAAAGGTAAATACGATCTGAAACGGGCAATTGAGACACTTGAGGATTATATGCGTGCATCCGGAATGAAATCCGATCATAGAGTAGAGGGTTCAATACACCACTTCATAATTCAGCACGAGCTTGGCATGAAGTGGTCTTTGTTTACTGAACAATTACTCAAAGAGATATTTGGTGAGTTTTTGCCACAAAAGAACCTCAAGTGTCAGACAACTGAAAAGACAGTAATTGCATCAATTGAGCTTGGTTCTGACTTTAGTGAACATGATTATTAAATAAAAAAGAATTTACTGAACTTGAATAGTGCTGGCCTTTGGTTTTGGTGTCGGTACTGCCTTTGGTACCGTTATGTTTAGGATTCCATCAGTAAGCTTTGCTTGTGTTTTATCTGCTACGATTTTTTCAGGTAATGGAATGGTTCTGTAATAGGATACCTCACTTCTTTCTTTTCTGATGTAGTTCTTTTTCTTTTCTTCTTCCTCTTCTTTGTGTTGTGCTGAGATCTCAAGTGAGTTGTCTGCCGCATTGAGCTTTATCTCGTCTTTTTTAACACCCGGCATCTCGACTTTGATTGTGTATTTGTCACCTTCGTCTGCTATATCGCATGACATAGATGAAACTTTTGGCATTGACGGAAAAGATGGAAATAAAGCAAGCGACCTTTCAAACTCCCTTCTAAAGTTGTCAAACGCCCTATCCAAGCTTGACCAGTTAAATGGCCAAACAGGCACAAGTTCAGTTGTTTTTTGTTTTGCATCGTCCTTTGTCATTGCCCAAGTATAGAGTTTCTATTTAATTAGCTCTGATCATGATTTTCAGATTTGGTTTTCAGATCTGTTAGCTTGGTTTTTTTGTACTTTTTAGCTGTGGTTCTTGCAAGAGATCCTTTCTTACCAATATTGGCACATTGTAAAAAGTGGCAAGTGTTATTGCGTCAGATGCTCGATAATATTTTAGAATTATCTCCTTGCGGCCTGTAAAGTAAAGATTTGCTCTAAATATTCCGCCTGTTTCGTAGATCTTTACTTTGACTAGCAGAACTTCATTTTCTTCACACATTTGTTCAAACATGTTGTAAATTGTTGGGACTTCTTCACGTTTTCCCTCAATGAAATTTGCGATATAGCGCGCAACCTCAGAGGAAAATGCAGTGATGTGGAATTCTTTTCCATCAATCGATTTTAGTACCATGGCTCCAGTCATAGAGTCTATCAAACCGAGCTCAGATATCACCACGGTTTCATAGTCTTCGTCTGGCTTTTCGTCAATTTTCATTATTTAGTGTATACCATCTACCAATAAAATGAAGGGCCATGATTTTCAGGTATGAAAACAAGACGATTTATTTTATCATAGAAAACATAATTCGATGTAATGACAACGGATTATGTTTCACTTGCCGCACTACTCATTTCCTTGTCCGCTGTTGGACTTGCTGTAATCAGGTTCAGAAAAGAAAGTAAAGTCAAAGTGCAGGCAGACATGGTAGCCACGCTGACTAAAATAATAGACATAATCCGAAACGATACAGTGCGGGAATACAGAGAATTACTCAGAGGAAATGAGGTTTTAAACCAATTAAAAATGCAGGACATCAATTCTCTTCCTCCACTTGATGAGAAAATAGAAAAGGCTGCAAGGTATGTAGCAGTTGCCTATGACAAGCTTGGTTTTTGTCTTAAAGGACGACGAAGACTTGCAAAGAAGAGTTCTGGAGTGGCATGGCGACGACATTGCAGAAATGTGGCTCATGTTACAGCCAATTGTTAAAAACAAATGGAGACTGCGATACCCAAGGTATGCTATTGAGTTTGAGAGGTTAGGTCAAAAGGTAGTAGCCCATGAAGACATCTATAAACATCACAAAGACTTTTGATCAAGTATGGTTAGTGATGACTCGATGGTCTTTTTGATTTCCGCTAAGAGTTCTTTGAGTGTTTGTTCGTTAGAAGCGCCTTTTTGTTGAAGCTCGGTATTGTAGTATTTCATCCATGAATATGTATGTTCTAAGTTCTTAATTGTTTCAAATCGAAGCAATGTTTGTTTTCCTGCAAGCACCGTTGAGTCCCATACATCTGTGAAAAATGGTTTGTAGTCAGCATACTGGATCGTATCTTCAATAAACCGCATCTTTCTGACAAGATCTTCTTTGATAAGCAATAGTATTTTTTTCTTGTTGTACTATCTTCTTTTTTCTGCATGCGCCTATAAATCCAATGTTCTACAAAGACTGCGCCAAAAATGATCGTTGCAAGAATTGCTGATTCAATTATGAGAATTTCCCATTCAATCAAAGAGATTCCTTCCTTAATAGGTCACTTGGCTATCAAAACTGGAATTTTTGATTTATTGAGTACATAATTTGCAACGCTTCCCAAAAACATTTCTGCAATAGGATTTGGACCCCTCGAACCCATTACTATGAGATCAAAGCGCCCCTTTTGCGCAAGTTTGGTTATTTCCTTTCCTGGGTATCCATGGAGGGTGATTTTGCCGGTAAATGGTACACCAGAATTTTTTGCATTTTTTACCGCATCGTTAATTATTTTTGTAGCCATTTTTTGGTAATGTTTTTTTATTTTGGAATCATATTTTGTTGGCAGGCGTATTACATGTAATCCTGTGATCTTGATGTTCTTGTTCTCTGAGATAGCAATTGCCAGATCCAGTGCTCTTCTTGAGTGTTTTGAGCCATCAAGCGGAACCAAGATTTTGCCAATTCTTGCCAATGCATCATATTTTCAAAACCTCAATTAAATAAGAGGTGGTGAAAACCAAAATTGATAATTGTTGTATGTGTAAAATCATATCTGATGGGTTATAACTTATGCAACTAAAAGTCGATGTTTTGGGAATAGATTCGGGTGGAAAGCCCATAGTGTTTTTGAGCAAAGCAGATGCCGATGAGATAGGTGTTGCTGCATCCGGCCGTGTAAGCTTAAAGGCAAAAAAAGAGATAACTGCAATTGTCAATATCTCTACAAAGACCATCAAGAAAGGTCATATCGGAATAAGTGAGGAAATCAAGCAAGCGTTTGGTACAGCACCACGTACTGTTGAGGTGGAGATCTCGTCTTTTCCAAGATCGCTTCAATTCATTAGAAACAAACTGGAAGGAAAGAAGCTTTTGAAGCAGGAGATTTATGAAATCGTAAAAGGCGTAGTAGACGGGACATTAAATGAAAGTGAGATAGCATCTTTTGTTACTGCTCTACATATTCAAGGCATAGACCTTGACGAGGCAACGAGTCTTTCTACCTCTATGGTGGATACCGGCAAGCGCCTCATTCTTAGAAATAAGATCATAGTCGATAAACACAGCATAGGAGGAGTTCCTGGAGACAAAACCACCTTGTTGGTAGTACCCATAGTTGCGGCTGCGGGTTTGGTGATTCCAAAGACTTCGTCTAGAGCAATTACATCTGCCTGTGGTACTGCTGACAGGGCCGAAGTTTTGATGCCAGTAAATCTTACAAGCGATCAAATTAAATCATTCATAAAAAAAAACTGGGGGCTGTATAGTGTGGGGAGGTGCACTTGAGCTTGCTCCCGCAGACGACATTTTTGTTAGAACAGAATATTCTTTGTATATAGATCCTCTGTTGCTGCCATCGATTATGAGTAAGAAAAAGGCAGCTGGCGCAACTCATCTTGTTATAGACATACCTACTGGAAGAGGTGCCAAAGTAAAGACAATCAACGAAGCAGATTATCTAGCAAAAGACCTCATTGAGCTTGGCAGGAGATTAAAAATTCACACTCATTGCGTTCTAAGCTACGGTGAACAGCCTGTTGGATATACCATCGGCCCTGCCCTCGAGGCAAAAGAGGCACTTCAAGTTTTGATGAATGAGGCAAACGTGCCAGACCTCCTAGACAAGGCATGTAATGTTGCAGGGGCAATCTTTGAGATAACAGGTAAAAAACACGGATATTTGCTTGCAAGAGAGATGGT
Source organism: Candidatus Nitrosotenuis sp. (assembly GCA_037439825.1). Taxonomy (GTDB): domain Archaea; phylum Thermoproteota; class Nitrososphaeria; order Nitrososphaerales; family Nitrosopumilaceae; genus Nitrosotenuis. The sequence goes on from JBBIVI010000049.1 coordinate 9,047, forward strand.
ACGGTCAGGCAGGGCTGAAGCAAAGCTCAGAGAGATAATCAAAATGCAGGGTGGTGACGAGACTGTAAAACCCTCAGACATTAGAATAGGTGAAGAGACCATCAAGATCAAGGCAAAAAGTGACGGGAAACTTTTGTGGATTAGT
>JBBIVI010000050.1:0-8872 GCA_037439825.1 Candidatus Nitrosotenuis sp.
CAACAGAGCCTGACAGTGTGACATCTTTTGCAATAGAATCGCCGATGAGCGTGTGCATGTTTACAAATCCGGGCACAAGCAACAATCCCTCGCAATCAACAGAATTTTTTTTATTGTCTGATTTTGCAAAAACCTGGTTTAATATTTTCAGGTTTGTGGATGGGATGTATTCTAGATTCTTACCATACAGGACGCTGAGATTTTTTAAAAGCATGACATTTCATAGATCTCTGGTTTTTCTTTTCCTGATTTTCGTATCTCTCTGATCGTGTCAAGCGATTTTGTTGCAAGCTTTACTGCCTCCCTCGCTGTCCTGCCGGTGCCTATGCCACAGTTGAACGTTATTCCAAATTCATTTTTTGCAAGATCTAGGAATTCTTGTGCGTTTTGTCTTGCGTTATCTGAGCTTATCACCATAAAGTTGTCACCGCCCATAAAAAATGCAAGCGACTTTTTTGCCAAGAAAAATTCAGACATCTTTGCGTACAGGTTGAATATGATAGAAGATATCTCATATGGCGATTTGACCTTTCTTGTGGAGGTGATGTTTTCCACATCAAAATGCATTATTGTCACTTTTTGATCAGCTTTTCCGTCGACATATCCGTAAATTGTGTGCTCTTTATCCAAGATTACTGGTGTCATCTTTCCCTCGTATGCTTTTAGGTTTGCATCAAACGGAGTGTCCGCATATCCAATCGACATTGACATCTTTAGCTTGGAGACGCTTGCCAGTTTTTTTTGGATCTCTATGTGGTCTTCAAGTGTCAGGCCGCTTGTAACCACAAAAAACTCGTCGAACCTGTTTGAGAAGACAAGGCAGTTTTTCTCAGAGAATAGTTTTTGCAGTTCCCCGTATAATTGCGCTTGCAGCATCTGCAGCTCGTGTTCTCGGTCTGAGCCCAGAGTCAGAGTCCATGGTCCGTATTCTGTTATCTTTATGATGGTAAGCTGGATCATCGGATCTTTTCAAGCTCCTGTGATATCTTGTAGACTGCTTCGACTGCACGCTCTGCCACAGGCCTAATCCGCGCATAGGCGTGCCTTTCTTGCATCCCAGGACCGGTTATCCCAAGCGAGACCGGTTTTTGATGCTTTAGTGAGAGTTCCGTTAACGACTTGGCAGTTGCGTTTGCAATTGTTTCGTCGTGTTTTGTCTGGCCCTTTATGATGGCGCCAAGTGTGACTACGCCGTCCACGTCATTTTTTTGCAATAGTGCATCCACTATTATCGGCATGTCATATGCTCCAGGCACCTTGCATGAATACCTGACATCAAGTTTTAGCGCCTTTGCCTTTTCAAGTGCCACCTGCAGCATCTTTGATGTTATCTCCTCGTTAAATTCCGCGGTAACTATTGCAATGTTCAAAACTAGTGCACCTTTGAAAATTCAAGCAGTTCTTTGCCATCGACAAACGGGATGGCGTTTTCCTTTGCAAACTTTTGCGCCTTTTCCACCGTGAGTGCCGAATACGTCTGCGAGTCCATCATCTCACATATTGCAGTCACGGGCGTGAGCTTGGCAAGCTCTGCCAGATACACCGACATTTCTGTGTGGCCCTGTCTGCTTGCAAGCAAGCCGTTTGATGCCAAAAGCAATGGTACGTGTCCTGGCGTGGTAAATGATGAGACAAACGCGTTCTTTGGGTTAGTAGTTTGGTACAGGTTTGCCATCTCCTTTATTGTCAGAGCCCTGTCCCTGTCTGTAATACCGGTATAGGTCTGCTTGTGATTAATTGAAATTGAAAACGTTGGATGGTCACCGTACGGTGCAGTTCCCATGATCATCTGCTTGGAATCCGCATCAATGTCCGCGGATCTGGCAAGTATGTTGTGCATGTACTTTAGGTTGAGTGTTTGTGCAAACGAGTCCTTTATTGCAAGACAGATGAGACCTCCTGCGTGCTGGCGCATCCTTGAGATGTGTTCAGGTGTCACAAACTGGGCTGCAACCACCATGTCTACTTCGTTTTCGCGCCCCCCGGAATCGTAAAGCAGCACAAACTCGCCCCGCTTGAGCGAAGATATTGCGTCTTGAAGGCTCATAATTGAAATTGATTTTGCATGAATAATAAAGCTTACTAAAAAAGTAGTAATTACCACTAAATTAGTAATAATTCATTCGTGTTTTAGGAGATATTTCCCTAAAATGTCGGTTTCAATATTAACCTTGTCGCCTACTTGTTTTGTTTGAAAGTTTGTTACCTCAATTGTGTGCGGAATCAGACAAACCGATGCAAGATTTTTTTTGACGTCGACTACGGTGAGGCTGATGCCGTCGACTGCAATTGAGCCTTTTTGCACGACAAACTTTGAGAGGTGTTTTGGAATTTCAAACCAGACTTGCACCTCTTTTGGTTTTTTTTCTATTTTTTTTATGATGCCAACGCCGTCTACGTGTCCCAAGACAAAGTGGCCCTCCATCCTGTCTCCCACCTTGAGGCTTCGTTCTATGTTGACGACACTTCCCACTTTGAGGTTGCCAAGGTCTGTCTTTTTTGTGGTCTCGTCTATCATCTCAAAGTTGCATTTTGATTTTGATATGCCAGTAACTGTGAGGCAGACGCCATTGAGTGCTACGCTTTGGCCTATCTTGAGGCCCTTTGCGTGTTTGCCAAGATCTACTGTCATCTTGATTGCGCTTCGTCTGTTAGTGTTTTTGCTTAGCGCAAGCACCTTTCCAACGCCCTCGATTATTCCCGTAAACAACATCTAACAGAGCGCAGACATGGTAATAAAACGATTTGGAGATTTGTAAACGAAAAAGGGCAACAACATCTCAAGATTCAGATCGTAGTAATCCTGTGGTTACCCGTTGTCTTAAAAGCGCATGGCCGTAGAGGCGCGCACTTTTTCTCAAGTGTTATTACCCTAGTAATAGATTGTATTTGTATCATAAAAGATGGCCGACGATTTTCATGTATGAGAATCTATGGATTTTTCATAATTTTGTTGCACCGTACTATGGTGTGAAACGCAAGAAAGTAAAGAAAGTAGAAAATGACGAGGAAAAGGCCAAAAAAGAATTCGAGCGAGAGCAGATGCTCGAACAGGTTCATCAACTAGAGCTTCAAAAAAACTACGAATACGACGAAAAGATCGAAGAATCAAACGATTGATCGCCGGTTTGTACCTGAAATGCCGGGTTTTGTTAGGTATCATGCGTGAAAATCATGACTGTCTTTAATAGAAATTAGTAAGGAAGTGTTGTGATGAGTAAACGTTGTGACTGTGGCAGTTGCGGACACGAAACCGTAGAAGAATGCTACAAAAAAGAATGCCGTTGCTGTCTAAGTGATCACCAAGGACCATTTGGAAGAAATAGATGATCAGGTCGACATACAAAAGCGAGAAAATCTCCACCCAAGATCTCGTTGATTTTTGTAAATTCTTCTTTTCAATAATACGTTTGAAATAACCTAGCAAAAAATTAAAGCGTCTTTGGGAATTCTGACGGTGGGTTTATGGTTCCAAGCTCCTCTGCTCTTGCCAGGTTGCCCTCAAAGAGCCCCTTTCCGATGTGAATGTTATCAATGTGAGAAGACAGTGTATTTTTATCATCAAACAACGACGAACAGTACGGGCACTTGATCTTGTTTGGAATCTCAAGTTCAGGCAATGCAATTGCCTGCGTTGCAATGTTTCCAACTAGAACCTTCTGAGATACAAGACCAATTGGCATTTTGTTATCCAGGACAACCAGCCTGCGAACGTTGTTTTTGTTCATCATAGATATGGCGTCTTTGACCTTGGCGCTCTTTTGTATGGTAACAAGCGGCGTGTGCATTATTTCCTTTAGCTTGGTCTTTGTAGGATCCTTTCCCTTTGCCACAACATCAAAGAGTATGTCCCTGTGAGTGACTATACCGTTTATCTCGTTATCGTTTACGATCAGAAGGCTGTCCACTCCGAACTCTTCCATCTTTTTGACTCCTTCGGAGATTACCTCATTTCCTTCCTGAATAACAAAAGCTTTGTCGATAAAATTTGAGATTGGTTGTTCTAACGCATTTGCCATGAATTTGAGTTTATTTGCATTCATTTTAAATCCGTGATCGATTATCAACTCTGAGAAAGGCAGAGCGGCTTGCGCTCAATGCTTTTACGGCGGAAGTACAGATTCTTCAATATTGGCATCAACGCTGATGGAAAAGATCCTCTTTGGTGTGGCAAAGCAATGGATTGCAGGAGACACTATTACCGATGCACTGTCTGCTGCGCAGCACTCATACAAAAACGGCATGGGCGTAATCATCAACAAATTAGGCGAATACCACACATCAAAGCAGATCATCGAAAAGACCATCGACGAGTACAAGACCGTAATGGCCTCATTTAGAAGGTGGAAAGTAAGTGGAGGCATTTCAGTCAAGCCGACACAGATAGGACTTTCAAGGAGCAAAAGGGAATGCCTGCAGAACTTTGAGTTGCTCATCAGATCTGCTTCCCTGTCTCAGACCTTTGTGTGGATAGACATGGAATCATCAGAGCATACTGACGAGACGATCCAGTTATACGAGAATTTGTTTTCAAGATACGAAAGACTCGGTGTTGCATTGCAGGCAAACCTCAAAAGAACCGAGGACGACCTTGTAGATCTTCTTTCAATTGGCGCAAAGATCCGGCTGGTAAAAGGAGCATACAAAGAAGACGGAAAGGTCGCCTTCAAGACAAGACACGACGTAGACTACAACTACCTAAAGCTTTTGAGGATCCTCTTTGAGAAGGGCAACGAGTTTGGTGTTGCTACTCACGATTCAAAAATGATAGAGAATGCAATTGAATTGTCAAAAAAACATGAACGTAGATTTGAGTTTCAGATGCTTCGCGGAATCAGAGACGAATTAAAGCCACAGCTTCTCAAAAAAGGGTTCTCGCTTGTAGAATACATCCCGTATGGAACAAATTGGCTTCCGTATTCGATTCGCCGCCTAAAGGAGAGAAAAAGGAACATACTCCTTCTTGGGAGCTCGTTTATTTCTCGCCACAAGATCTGACATCGTAGAATTTCTACTTGAACATTATATACAAAAATGTGGAGCTTTTTCTCAATGAAGATAACAGGAATCATTATGATTCTACTTGTAGCAACACTTGCAGCCCCACTAGGACACGTCTTTGCACAGACAGCGGTGCCTGCTCCGCCGACCAACCTTACAGTACAGGCAAAATCTGGCTCTCAAATAGATCTTAGCTGGACTGCTCCCGTAAACAGCACCCAAAGCGGCGTAAACGGATACAAAATAGAACACGATGTAGGATGTGTAGGTGTCTTTTCGGTACTTGTTGCAAATACCACAACAACCAGCACAACATACTCTGATACAGGCCTGCTAAGCGACTTTTGCTATTCGTACAGAGTTTCTGCGCTCAATTCGGCCGGTGCCAGCGCTCCATCAAACTCGGCCTCTGCAACAACGCACGGAACTCCCAGTGCTCCAACCGGATTAACTGTGACCAAGGCCTCCTCAAGCTCGCTAAAGCTTGCTTGGAATGCACCAGCAGATAACGGGGGAAGCCCGGTGACCGGATACCAGATCCAAAGAAATGGTACAATCGTAATAGCAAACACTGCAAATAACCAAACAACTTATCTGGACACAGGTCTCCTTCCAGCTCACCAGCAAACATATCGCGTTGCCGCATGGAACAGTGTAGGCCTTGGTGCATTTTCAGCAAACGTAACCCAGACAACAAATCAAACAAGCACGCCAACAAATAAAGAAAATCTAGGACAGGCAGTCTCCGATTTTGTACATAAACGAAACGAGATATTCAAAAAGCAGCGAGATGAAACATTAAAGATAATCAGGGATTGCAACGACAAAGTTAGAAGTGCAAATGCCACCGAGAGAAAGCAGATAAGAGACAACTGCCGCGAGATGCTGCAATCAATAAAGGAAAAATACAAAGAGACAAGAAAACAGCTGCAAGAGGAATTCAAGGTATTTAGAGATGCTACCAAGTTACAGCTCAAAGAGGCAAAGAAGGCCGATTTGATAACAAAACAAGATGTAAAAGAGATCAAACGTGAGTTCAAATCTTTCAAAAACGATACAAAAAGAGAAGAAAAGGAACTAAAGCACGACATCAAAGAAATGAAAAAAGAGTTCAAAAAGCAGCAAAAAGAGCTGAAAAAAGAACAGAAAAAGAAAGACGAAGATCACGATGAAGACAACGGCTAGTTTGTATCTCTCAAATCTCTTTTTTATTCAACAAAATTACGCCTGATTGGTAATCAAAGAAGCTTATCCATCATACAATCAGCTGACTATACCCTATGAACTTGTAATGTGTAGTATAATTATGAATACAAAACAAACTCACTGGAACTACCAAGTTAGAGCACCATTTAGAAGGATCATTGCTTGGGACACATTGTTTTTCGTTCTCGGCATTGGTGTAGGTGCAGGAATTGGTGCATTCCTAGCAACAGTCTAGGAACTTTTTTCTTTTTTTATGATTCCTTTAGCTTGCTTTCCTGGAACGGTTCGGAGCCGTACCAGCAGTACCTGAAATAGTCAAGGCACCACTCATGAAACATAGGATCTGTGCTGTAGAATGCTTCCGTGATGTCTGGTTCTCCTTCTATGTTTGGAAATGATATTGTTGCTTCTTTTTCGTTGAGCACAATCAATGTTTGAATCGTCTTTCTCATTTTTCTTTCAATTAGTCCCCTTTCGATTAGCTTGTCATAGTTTAGCTTTTGCAGTAGTTTTTTCCTTCCCTTTGGTACTATTGTAGATTCTGAAAGAATGTAGTTGAACTTGACTCCTTTTGCGATCGTTTTTACCTTTGGCTCGATTATGTCAAGCGGGACTTCAGTTAGCATCTCGTAGATGTAGTCATCTGCATTTTTGTAAATTGACTTCCATTGTTCCAGTATTTTTGTGACCCCTTTGACTTGTTGCGAGTTTGCAAGTTGGCCTATTCTCATTATGAATTTTGGAGGAATGTCGCCAAAGTTGTGATCCTCAAAGTATTTTCTGTTTTCTGAAAGAAAGATTATTGATGGTATCTGAGAACAGATGGTTTTTCCGTAAGTGGTCAGCGAGTAATATCCGTCCATGTCTTTTGCTATGAACCCACCGTCCTCAAGCCTTGAGAAATTCCTGTGCACCTCTTGGGCCGTGGCGCCAATTTCCTTTGCCATGGTGGCGACTTTGGACTTTTTTTCCAAGAGTTTGAATATTATTTGCAATCTTTGCTGGCTTGATAATTCTAAAAAGTTGTTTGCGGCCTCTTCGTATAGGTCAACCATCTACAACAAATCTAATTTGTTACCGATAAAAAAACGCTGAGATCTATTTTGACGCTATTTTTTGTGCGAGCTTGACCCCAAAGATGCCTGCAAGCGCACCTGCGAAGACAAGTGCTGGAGAAACCACGGGCACCAGCTCAAAGTATATCTGCGACGTAAGGCTTGGCCACACTACCTTGTGCATCAAGATCTCGTTGTACGTGTACGTTATCAGTGGATAATACATGAAAAACGATGCACTCCCAAATACAGCACCTGCCAGGTACACCCCTTTTGTGTGTCTTGCCTTTGAGATCATAAGATCACCTATCACAATCGGAATCATGTTACTTAGATAGAACGGAATTGTGTGCACAAGCGAATGGTTTGGCATTATTGCAGTAAACGACATAATGCCAATATACGAAGCCCCAACTATGCTTGCCACACCAAATCTCCTAGCAAGCATTGCGGCAAGCACAAGAATTGTGGAGATCAGAAACGGGTACGACGCTGCGGCAAAAAACGCAGCAAAGACTGGATCCGGATTGAAATTAAAATAGTCTGTCTCTGAAAACGGAAGAGAAAGTGAGTAGAAAAGACCAGTTACAGAAAACCATACAGGGATCAATGAGACCACAGTCAAAAGCCTGACTGATTTTTGTGACTCGGCAATGTATTTCGCAGAGTTCATCAATGCCCCGACACTAGACAGTATCATTCCTGATATCAATACAAGGTGCGGTGGACTGAGAAGGCCGTCGAGTCCGAAATTAGAATGCCAAACAAAATCCGCAGGACCTGCGGCCAAAAGAAACGATATTCCAATTCCACAAATAGTTACACCTTTTTTGAAATTTTGCGGCCTTGACGACTTGATCCAGCTTAAAAACAAGGCTGCAAAGCCAGACAGTGCGATTCCAACGCCGGAATAAAGCACTGCATGCGGCGGAGCAAAAAACGTCTCTGGTTTGTTGAGTATATGGTTTGTAATATCCCAGCTTCCCCCGCTTGTCACCAATATTATCCCCAGGCTTACAACAAAGTTGCTTGCAAGCATCAGTTTTGAGTAATTCAGATGAGTGTCAAGCTGTCTTTTCATTTGACTACCTCTATTGCATATTCCTGCACAAATTCATTTTGATGATCTTGCAAGCCCTGTGTTGGAAAATGTGAGTCCTCATCTGCATGAGGCATTGCAACTGTTTTTGCATATATTCTAAAGACACCTTCCTCCTTTGGTTTGATTTCCAGTGTCATTTTGAAAACGTCACCATTCTTTGACGGCCTGCTGTATGCCTCAATGAACGGATATTTGGCAGGCACTGTTTTTTGTCCCCCTGTGTATTCTGCTCCGATCTCTTGTCCTTTTTTTATCAATCTTGGAGATTGCAAAAAATCATAAGACACAATTTTGACATTGTCCAGATCTTCGTTTTGTGGGAACTCGATTGTGACTATCTGCAGATCAGCTGTGTCTCCGTTGTTGTATGCGCTGATTTCTGTTTCAAATGATTGAGTATTGCTTCTTTCTTGATACAAATAACCGACTCAAATGAGCGTCGGCTTTCATGTTCCCGTAAGAAAAAACCGAGGAGCTCAGAGCTCCTCTACCGAATCTCCCCTTGTAC
>JBBIVI010000051.1:0-8823 GCA_037439825.1 Candidatus Nitrosotenuis sp.
GTTTCCTAAACAGACACTAGGAGTTCTGATTTAACATCCATGTCGTTGTACCCAATTTTCACCGGCAAATTCACTTTTCGTACAAAATCTCTTATCAATAGTTCCAAGGCCTTTACTCACTAGTGCTTCATTTAGTATGATGTCATTACAATAAATCTTGGCAATAATCCTTCCATAGCTTCCGCCGGTCTGTTCATCGTCTTCGTCAACTATTGCCTTTGAACCAATAGGGCATACATTTTCTATAAACTCTTTCGCTATCAATCCTCCAGATTCTGATAATTCTGGGGCTGCGGCAAGTGCAAACCTTACATGTGTTTCTCCCACAACAATCGTATCGCCGTCAATTATTCTAGTTACTGTACCACTAAGACACTTTGCTTTCCCACCACAGGCAGAATCTATAAAATACCCAGAGTCATTTTGCAAAATGCTAGAATCAGATCGAAGAGAAAAAACTAACACGATGACGACAATTATTGTACCTATAACTACAGCCGTCTTTTTCATCTCAATGTATCTTTGAGATCATTTGAGATAAATTCTCCTAAAGTGATGGCACGATTAGTTGCTAACTATGATTATGAATAAGTTAGAATATTTTTAGAGTTTTTCCGTGAATTCCTTGGTTCCTTCTTTGGTGATAACCAAGACATCAATTCCGTCGCCAGAAAATGAATCTCTCATTGTTGCGGCCCTGACAGACTTTACTGCCAAATCAACAGCTTCTTTTTCCTTCATTGTTGGCTTGTATTGCTGATCCAAAACGCCAAGTGCCATCTCTGCACCAGTGCCGACTGCTGCATATTCGTCAGGCAAGACAGAACCAAGTGGATCAAGTGTGTATATTGCCGGTTTGTCTACCACACCACCCACTATCACTTGTGTCAAGAGAGGAAAGAATCTTCGCTCATACATAAGATTGGACATCATCTTTGCAACGGAGTTTGGAGGAACATCCCTTTTTAGCTCCATTTTGCGGATTTTTGCTAATGCCTTTATCTGTAAAACCAAGATCTGCATGTCTGCAACAAGGCCTGCGATTGTAGCGCCTACCTTTTCAGTCAACGGGAATGTCTTTTTTGTGGTTTTACTTACAAGAAAGTTCCCATATGCTATTCTTTTTTCGCTTGCAAATACCACGCCTCCATCGAAGGTAATTCCAACGGCGGTTGCGCCAGGCATGTACATTGACATGATCAAACCTGTCTTTGAGATGCATTAAAGTCTTTTCAAGCCGATCACGCATGGCTTGAGAACTTGTTTATGATTAGACACATGCATTTTGTTGTCTTTTTGAGCAGATCCAGTCTTGCAAATTCGTTTGGTGAGTGGATTCGAGCAAACATGTAAGTTGAGCCGATCGACACACATGGCGCCTTTAGTACACTCACAAAGGAGTGCATTGGTCCAGTACCAGCATTTGAGACGTTGATGATATAACTTCCGAAAGACTCTTTTGCAGCATCTCTGACTTGGCCGACAAATGGATCGTTTGGATCTGTCCTTGCTGCGGCTTCCCCATGAAACATCCTAACTTTAATGTCCGAAAACCCATTTTGGATTAGGTGTTTTTTGAGTCTTGCAAACTGTTTTTTTGGATCCATTTTTGGCACCAGCCTAAAATCTATTTTTACAAGTGCTGACGCAGGAAGCACCGTCTTTGCACCCTCCATTGTATAGCCAGAAACAAGACCTGCGATGTTGCATGTAGGATCCCCTGCGAGTGCTTTTTTTACCTCAAGTCCTTTCTTTGCGTTTACAAATTCTTTTATGCCGTATTCTATTTTGAATCCTTTTTCATCAAATGGCTCCTTATCAAGTAACTTGAGATCAGAACTTGTAAAAGGCATAACTTCTTTGTACCAATCTTTGATTAGGATCTTGCCAGAGCTGTTGCGCAACGTCTAGTACCTCAACGAGGCGCCATGCCGGATTTTTTATAATAACTGCCAAGCTAGAGTGCACATCCCTTACTGATTCTTTTGCCAACAATTCAACGTAAAGCAGACCCTTCATCCCAAGTCCTATCACAGGTCTGTTTTTAGCATCCACATAACCAAATTCCCAGATGACAGCATTGCATGCAAACTTTTTTTTGAATTTTGTCAGATATCGTCCTATGTTGGCACTTCCGACTTCTTCTTCGCCTTCTATTACGAATTTTATGTTGCATGGAACGTCTCCTGTTTCTTTTAAGAATGCCTCCACTGCTTTTATTCGAGTTATCAGTTCTCCTTTGTCATCTGCAGAGCCACGGCCAAAGATTTTGTTACCTTTTACTGCGCCACTAAACGGATCGTCTTCCCACAGTTCGACTGGTTCAACAGGCTGAACATCATAATGGTTGTAGAAAAGAAGTGTTTTGTTTGGATTCTTTTTCGATTTAACCTCACCATATACAAGCGGTGCTGCCCCACCTATACGCAAAATCTGTGATGAGATTCCAGATTTTTTGAGCATTTTGCTTACAAGTATCGCACATTTTTCTATTCCTTGATTTTTTGCAGAAACACTTGGTTGGCGTATTAGAGTCTGCAGATCTGATACCAGATCCCCCATGTTCCTATCCACATACTTGAGTATTTTGTTCATTGGATCACTTTGTCAAATGGCTTCATCACTGTAGGAATCGCATCAATCAGATCTGTTGCTACCATGTGTAAGCCGTTCTTTTTTTGAACTAATCGTCCTGCCATACCATTTACGTATGCTGCTGCTAACGCGGATTCTAGTGGATTACGATTCTTTGCCAAGATTCCAGCTACTAGTCCTGATAGAACGTCGCCTGTGCCACCCACAGTCATTGCTGCAAGATTTTTTGGATTAACAAAAGTCTCTTTTCCGTTGGATATGACATCCGTACTACCTTTTAGAAGAATTGTAACAGAGTGGTCTTTTGCAAATTTTGCGACCAGTGTGGTTCGCTCCCTAATTGATGATGGAGGCATGACTCCAAACAGCCTTTTGAATTCTCCTGCATGAGGCGTTAAAACTACGTTCTTATCTGGTAATAACGGTAAAATGTAATGCGCGAGTGCGCTTGCATCAATAGAGAGTCTGACGTCTTGTGAGACCAAAGACTTGATGAGATTTTTGAGCGCCTCCTCATCACTTATCGCAAGACCCATTCCTATGGTGGCAGAATCAAGATCTGTTGGAACCTGACCTAAGAGTTTGTTTACTACGCCACGTGTAAGTTTTGCATCAACTAACGGAATCACTATCAAATTTGGCGAGATTGCCCTAACCGATGACGTGATTATTTTGGGCACTGCTGTGTACACAAGATCCACACCAGACCTCAGGGCTGCAAGCGATGCGAGAACAGGCGCGCCATGATACATGTAGCTTCCACCCACCACCAAGACTTTGCCGTTTTGCCCTTTGCGAGAGTCAGGCTTTCTTGGAGGAATGAATTTCTTGACTAATGTAGCCTGTAGTTTTTGTGCCACGGTTTTAGGAATGATTTGTATGGTTAAATTTTCTTCTATTTACTTGAGGGTGTGTTTTCCTGTTTTTCTGCGTCTTTGATCATTTCTCGAATGGTTTCAAGGACTTCTTTTGATTTTGTCTCCACTTGTTGTGCAAGCCAGTCACGCTCAAGCTTGAGTTGTTCTTCAGATTTTTGGAGTTTTAACAATGCCTCTTGTAGTTGTTTATTTAGCTCATCTGAACGCATTTTTTCTTCCGCCAGCTGTTTGTTTGCCTTTTCGAGTTGTGCTACTTTGTCATCAAGCTCAGAGTTGAGTTTTTGTAGCATAGCCTCTTTCCATTTTTGTTCTTGCTCATGTTTTTCAAAATCACGGATTTTGTCATTTAATAAAGTTGATAGATCTTCGAGTAGTTTTTCACGCTGAATTGTTTTTAATTTACGAATTTCATCTCCCATACCAAGCTTCAAAAGATCTGCTTTTGTGATATGATTTTCTGGGTTTATTGTGCCGAAGTTGTCAATACTTTTTCGTGCCTTAGTCAGACTTGTGACTGGATATTTTTCGGATTTTTTAGACTGCGATAGCAAACCACGTCTATTTGATACACACATAAAAAGACTATTAGATTGTGTCTGTACGTAACACACAAACAGCGTAAATCAAGGCTAAATTACTATTTTCTATCGTAGAACGCCTTTCTTGCAAATGCCACATATGTGGTATGCCCAATTCCGTAAAAAGAATGTCTTGTCTTGCCCTCTCTTGCTTCAATTGTTCTTAAGATATGCTCGCTGCATTCAATGTCTGTAAACTCGTTTTCAACCAATGAGATCGTAAGCTTCTCTAGTTGATTCATCGTAGGACAAATTGCAACAAACGCGCCGCTACCTTTGAGCATCTTGCGTACTTGGGGCACAACAGTCCACGGATCACCAAGATCCACGACTGCCAAGTCCACCTCACTTAGCGGCATTTTCTTGGTGGTTTTGATGTCCAGATTGTGCATGGTAACGTACTTGATCATGCCTGCTTTTGTGATGTTTTTTTTAGCAATCTCCATGAATTCTGGCTCTACATCAAATGTGTAGATGTGTCCACGGGGTTTGACAATGCTTGCCAAAAACGTAGTCAGTGCTCCGCTTCCGGTTCCTATTTCCACAACAGTCTGCCCGCTCTGCACTCCAGCTCTTGCTGCGATATATCCTAGGTCTTTTGGATAGACGATCTGGGTGCCATGCTGGCTTTTCATCACAAAATCATGAATCGTAGGCTCCAAAAGGTAGACATACTTGTCCTTGTTGGTTCTTATTCTGCTTCCAAATTCTTTGCCTATTGCGTCTTTGTGTTTTATTACTCCTACATGTGTGTGTAACACCTGTTCTTTTGATATTTTGTTTAGCCATTTTTTAGAGTCGTTATAAAAAAACAAAACATACGAATTATTCTTTATCTTCGCCATAACTTGGCATTTGATGTTTTAGATAATAACCTATCTAGAAGGTTTTTGCTTTTTGGATCTTTCTTAACGCATCGAGGTAGTCTCTGACTTGTGCGTGAGTGGGATTAAGATCCTTTAGATTTTGTATGTTAACATTAAGCTTTGCTAGCTCATCATAAATCGTCTTGTCTTCTATTGTGTCTATTAGGTCTTGTAATCCAAACGGTTTTTGCAAGAGTTCAACTATTTGTTTTAGGTTTTTGATAGAATCCACGAGTGTTTCTTGTACATATGCAGATGCAAAGATAATCCGCTGCGATGGATTTAGTGCCAGGATTTCTTTTGCTGCATCAAGTCCGTTCATTTTTGGCATCGAGTAATCGAGGACTACTGCATCAAAGATGTTTTCAGAGTTTGACTCGTATTCTTTTGCATAAACTTGTACACACGACTCACCATCATTTGTGGTGACAACTTGGTGTTTTCTGTCTTCCAGCACAGTCCTATACTGGGAAAGAAGGTCAGGTTCGTCGTCTGCTATTAGTACTCGCATGGCTAAATATGGATTAGACGGATTTATAGCGTTTGTTGCGTCATTGCGATACCAGAATTTCGCCTTTGTATACTCGTTGAATTACATCGATTACGCTGTCTATCTCGTAAGGTTTGTAGATTATAGCTGATGCGTTTAACGCCTTGAGTTTTTTCTCAGTATCATATGTTAGGTCAGCTGTAACCATTATCACTTTGGCTTCTGGATTGATCTTTTTGATGTTTTCAAGCCCGTAAAATCCGTCATATTCAGGCATCATTACGTCCAAAAGCACTATGTCCGGCCTTAATTGCTCATAGAGATCTACTGCCATCTTGCCACTATAACCCCTACCAAGTACGGTTATGTTTTTTATTTCTAGGTATTCGGCAAATACTTCGACTGTATCTGCGTCGTCATCAACTACTATGACTTTGCACATAAAATCCACCTTTTGTCATCAATCCATTCCAACAATTTTTGTGATACCAGTTGCTGCCATACAATATTGTACCTTCTTCAATCTTCATTGATTTACCGCACATACTACACTCTAGTTCATGGACGTAAAACTGGCTCATTTTTACTCAATTTTTCTCTTATAACGTATTATCCCCTAGTCTGTTTACTTTAAACAAACCAACCAATCACATTCTAGTCGGCGTTTCTATACCTATGAGTTCTAGTGCCTTCTCAAGGCAAGACTTGAAGGCATGAACCAGACACAATCGTGCTTCTGCAAGCTTTTTGTCTTCAATGTCCAAGACGCGTTCGTGTTCATAAAATGCGTTAAATGAAACTGCCAGAAAATAGCAGTATTTTGCAATCACTTTTGGAGAGAGGTTATTTGCAGCATCTTCAACGTCGAGGTCAAGCCTTCCAATTAGTTTGACGAGGTTTGATTCGTATGGACTTGAGAGTAGTTCATACGATGCGTCAAAATTAGGTCGTGTGTTTGATTTTTCGATGATCCTCATCGCCCTTGCGTACGCATACTGTATGTAAGAAGCAGTATCACCTTCCAAACTAAGGGATTTTGTTGTGTCAAATGTGATGATTTTATCTAGATCTTGTTTTGCCATCTCGTATCTGATTGTTGCCACTGCTACTTTTTTTGCAATATTTCTTGTTTCATCATCAGGCAGATCTGGGTTTCGTTTTTTTGTCTCTTGCAGTATTTTTTCCTCAAGATTGTCCAATATGGAATCTGCATTTACATAGAGTCCTTTTCTGCCGGACATCTGGGCGCTTTTTCCTTTTGTGTCTACTCCCAGCTGTTTTGCCGTCTCAGGACTCAAAGTGACTGACTCGTAACTTAGATGAAGGTATTGTTTGTTTGTTGCAAATTTAGAGATTAGTTTTGTTATTATGTTTTGTAGTCTTGCTTGTCTAGAGTCAATTACGGTTATTACCCTGTCTGCGGAAAAGTCATGCTTTGGTTCAGTGTTTTGCACAAGTGTGGTTTGCCAAAGAATTTTGTTGTTTGCCTGAACAGAATATTTTTTGTAGTAAAACGGATCTTCCAACATACCAAGCTTCCATGCAGCATAAGGAATGTCTTTTGCTATGTATGTTGCAGTACCATTGCTGCGAACAAGTACCTTGTCTTCTTCACCATCTGCAGGAATAACCCAACAATCTTTGTTTTTCCCTTCTTTTTCAAATCTGATGAGATTCATTTCTTTTAGCTTTTCAAATACGGCCGGCCACAACTTTGAGCGCACAATTTCAGACTCAAAGTTAAGGCAGTCATAATATGCACCGAGCCTCCAGCATGTCTTGAGCTGATCCTCTAGGACCTTGGACGTAATATGCTTGGCAAATTTTGCCATTTCGGAGGTGCCATCCTCAAGTTCCCTGAGGATTTCTTTTCTTTTTTCTTCCAAGGAAGGTTCTGTTGCATATCTTTCCGTGGTTTTTACATACACTATATCGCCACAATATTGATCAAACTTTTGTCCTTCTGTTGGAGTTTCTGAAAATCCAAGATATTTGAAGCCAAGCAAGATATCTGCTACCTGCAAGCCAGAATCATCCACATAGTTGAGGGTTTTTACATCATGGTTTGTTTTTTGTAGAATCCTTACAATAGAGTCCCCTATGACTACATTTCTTACGTGACCTATGTGGAGTGCTTTGTTTGGGTTTACGCTTGTATGTTCAACTACGACTCTGGATTTTTTTCCAATGTTGATTGTACCGTAATCGTCTTTTTGCGTTGCGGCAATTATCATGCTGTTAAGCTTTGCGCCATTTGCGTAAAAATTCAGATAGCCGGATTGGTGTGCTTCAACTTTGTCGACAAGGCCGCCAAGGAATTTTTCGTATTTTTGCGCCAAAGATTTTGCTATTTCGTATGGTTTTTTCTTTAGTGTTTTTGCTGCAAGAAATGCGATGTTGCATTTTGCGTCCCCAAAACCTTCTTTTGCTGACTCTATCGTAAAATTTGTTTCAATTACTCCTTCTTCTTTTAATATGTTTGAAAGATTATTTCTAATCTCTTCAAGTAAAGCTCTAAAGCTCATTTCACAACTCCGAAAGTCTAGATGCGATCGCGTCCAAAGCTTCGACCACACCATCTCCTGCGTGTGCACTAGTAGCAATTGTTGCCTTGGATTTTACATTGTCTGATGCATTTCCGACTGCAATACTGTATTTTGCGAGCTCAAATAATGGGACATCGGTTTCACTATCCCCAATAGCTATGACGTCTTCTGATCTGATATCCAATTGTACCATCACCTGTCTGAATCCAGTAGCTTTGTTTATTCCAGAAGAGTTTATGTGAATTGCGTATTGGCTATCTGACAAAACTACGTCAAGATTTTGTTGCTGGACTATCTTTCTTGCGTCATTCATATCAAAAGTTCTCTGAAGGACAACTTCGGTCATTCGTGGAAATACCGGTTTTTCTACCACATTGTCTAGTTTTGAGCGTATTACATCAAATGCTTCAAGGCATTTTATTTTGTTGCCAAGCAAAACATGATCGTTTGCGCCGCGAGTAATACAACCACCATTTTCGCCTACAGCTATTGTGTTCAATCCACCATAAACAGACAAAAGATAACCTTCAACTGAGGACCTGCCTGAGACTAGGATGACATTATGCCCCAATTTCTTTAGATGGCGTAGCGAGTTAAGTGCACCTAGATGAATTCTACCACCTCCATTTTCAGTCAGAGTGCCATCAATATCCATTGCAAATGTTTTTCTTTTCACCAACTTACTGTTACATACCCAGATAAAAATCAAATAAGATTTTATTTAGAAAATTAGCTACCAATGCAATGGGAATTCCTGAGAAGATCAAAGCCATTCAAGATGAGATACACAGGACGCAGATCAACAAAGCTACTGAACACCACATCGGTTTGCTAAAAGCAAAGATTGCCAAGCTCAGACGTGAACAAGAA
>JBBIVI010000052.1:0-8774 GCA_037439825.1 Candidatus Nitrosotenuis sp.
AGTGCAGCCATTTTCGTTGTTACCTATGACAAGAATCTGGCGTCTTTTTGGCATTCAAATTCTGAGCAATCTCCCCGGAAATATTTTTTTCACGACTATGATCGCAGAAATCAACGCAAAGGATATAATGTTAAAAAAGAAAAGCAGTACATGGCAAAAAGAACAATGCCCGTATGCATGACGCCTGCTCAGTATGAAAAGATTGCTGAAATTGCCAAGATCAACGGCATGGTAAATGCAAGCCAAGTAATTGAAAAGATCCTAAAAGAGATCTAGAACATTTTTTGTTTTTAATTACATTTTTTAGCCGTTATGTTTCATAAGATTGCGTGGGGTTATTTAGCAAGAAACCTGCTGTATGTACAGTATGCAGTAAGGAAACGACACACAAACACAAGCCAAAAAAGGAATGGAATTTACAATATCCGCTTTGCACCGACTGCTATATGAAGACACTTGAGCAGTATTATGCAGGCACATACAAACAAAAATGCGTAAGCTGTGGAGTAGAGCAAAAGATCACAGATTTGTGGGAGCCTAGGTGGCAGTGGGAAATGGATGGACTACTTTGCAAGTCATGCTTTGATGCAAAAGAAATAGATTTCAATCAAAAAAAAGAATTCTGTAGTATTTGTGGAACCAAGCTTAGTTTTTTTAGGTACAATCCAAAAGCAAGTTGGAAGATAGAAGGTCAGCTTTGCAGAAAGTGCTGGGACGAGCAGAAGGAATCCCATAAATGAGGTTTTTCAAAAAAATCAAGTGCAATGTATGCAAACAGGCATTTACATCAAATGAAGAACTAATGCAACACCAACAAATAGTCCACGGAAAAGATCTTCCCTATGATTGTAAGGTGTGTAATCAGAATTTCTCAAACATGCAAGATATGAGGACACACTTGCAAAGACACCACAGTTACAAAAACTTAGACAGCTTGTAGTGTTTTAACTATTGGCGGCCTTACTTTTGTAAACACTCTAAAACCGCAAATGCATTTTATTTCTGGGAGTCTGCTGAGCTCAGAGTTTGTTACACTCGTACCGCACCTGAGACATTTGTAAATAACATCAAATTTTTCGGTCACTGGTGCTGATTCTGTTGGTTGCTCAGACATTTAATATTCAGTCCTCGACTTGTGTAATTTAATGTTACTTTAATGACAACTCGATGTAGACGTCATCTGGGATCTTAAGGCGCATTAGTTGTCTTATTGCTTTGTCGTCTGCACTAAGGTCGATAATTCGTCTGTGCATACGCATTTCCCATTTTTCATAGGTCTCTGTGCCGTTGCCACATGGAGACTTTCTTGTCACTACGTTTAGTCGTTTAACAGGAAGCGGTGTTGGTCCCTTTACTTTGACACCGGTTTTTTTGCCAATCCCCATAATCTCGGTGCAAACACCATCCAGTTTGGGGAGGCTGGTGCTTGTAAGTTTGATTCGGGCAGATTGCGTCAAGATAAAGACCAGGCTCAGGGTTTGTATTCTTCAGTAATTTCTTTTACAATTCCTGCTGCAATTGTGGCACCCATATCTCGGAGTGCAAATCTTCCCAGCTCTGGAAAGTCTTTGAATGTCTCAATGCATGTTGGTCGAACTGGTCGGATTTTTACGATTGCAGAATCCCCAACTTTGAGGAATTTTGGATTTTGCTCATCCACAGCACCTGTTGCTGGATTTATCTTTGCTTCAAATTCTGTAATTGTTGCAGCAACTTGTGTGGTGTGTGCGTGCATGACTGGTGTGTAACCAGGTGCAATAGCTGTTGGGTGATGAATTACAATGATTTGTGCTCTGAATTCTTTTGCTGCTTTTGGTGGGTTGTCTGGGTGTCCGACTACGTCGCCTCTTTTGATATCCTTCTTTTCAACACCTCTGAGGTTGAATCCTATGTTGTCACCTGCTTCAGCAGATTCCATTTGAGTGTGATGAGTTTCAATTGATTTGACTTCACCTGTAGCGCCACTAGGCATGATGATTATCTTATCACCTGCTTTGAATTTACCAGTCTCAACTCTTCCTACTGGGACTGTACCTACACCAGTGATAGAGTAGACATCTTGAATTGGAAGCCTTAGTGGTTTGCCTACTGGTTTTTCTGGGACTTGGAAGTCATCGAATGCCTGGAGCAGTGTCTTGCCATTCCACCATGGCATGTTTTCGGATTTCTTTACCAAGTTGTCTCCCTTCCATCCAGAGACCGGGATGATTGGAACGTTTTCTAATTTGTAGCCGACAGACTTGATGAGTTTTTCTGCTTTTTCTTTTGCAGTCTTGAATGCTGCTTCAGAGTAATTACTGTCGTCCATCTTGTTAATTGCAACGATTAATTGGTTGACGCCGAGTGTTTTTAGCAAGAAGGCGTGCTCTCTTGCTTGGCCACCTGGAGCAATTGCAGTATCGGTTTCACCTTCTTTTGCAGAAAGTACCAGCACTGCGCAATCTGCCTCGGATGCACCTGTGATCATGTTTTTGATAAAGTCCCTGTGGCCAGGAGCATCGATTAATGTGAAGAAGTACTTTGGAGTTTCAAACTTTTGAAAAGCTAAATCGATTGTAATACCTCTTTCTCTTTCGTCTTTGATATTGTCCATAACCCACGCGTACTTGAATGTGTCACCCTTACCGGTCTTTTCAGACTCAGCTGCGTGTGCTGCGATCGTTCTTTCATCTACCAAGCCCATATCCATCAGGAAGTGACCCATTGTGGTTGACTTGCCGTTATCGATATGACCAGTTACGATCAAATTCAAGTGTGGTTTTGTTGCCATAGGCTACTCGTGCTGTGAGGGGTTTATTAGAGTTACGATTTTTTCAAGACTTTTCCTCATTTTTTAGATTTTTTTGATCAGAACGAAATCTGCTAATTTCCAAGATTTGAAGAGAGTTCTGGACATCGTTTTGCAAAAACTCAAAAATCTGTCAAGACATAAATCAAAGTAGACAGCCAAAAAAGGCATGATGATCACAGTTTCTGCAATCAAAGCTGATGTAGGTGGAATTGGTGGTCACACAAGGCCTAGCGATGGCCTACTTGATGCAGTCAGAAGAACTGTAAAAGACGCATCAAATCTTTTGCTTGATTATTATGTTGGATATTCAGGAGACGATGTTCACATCATAATGTCTCATACAAAAGGAACCGACAATTCCGAGATACATGGACTTGCGTGGAGGGCATTTGAGGAAGGAACCAAAGTTGCCAAGTCAGAGGGGCTCTATGGTGCAGGACAAGACCTGTTAAAAGATTCGTTTTCGGGAAATGTAAAAGGAATGGGCCCAGGGGTTGCCGAAATGGAGTTTGAAGAAAGACCCAATGAGGCATTCACGGTTTTAGCGGCAGACAAAACGGAGCCGGGCGCATTCAATTATCCTTTCTACAGACTATTCGTAGATGCGCTAAGTAACACAGGATTAATTGTAAACAAATCACTTGCTTCAGGTGTCAAATTCAACGTAATGGATGTTGAAGAAGGTAAAATCGCAGAGCTAGAATTGTGGCAGGACAAACCCATACTTGAGGCGGCATTGATGTACCCGGGGAGATACGTGGTGTCATCAGTTTAGACAAAGAGCGGCGAACCAATAGTATCATCGTCAACAGACAGGCTGCACAACATAGCTGGAACTTATGTTGGAAAGGATGATCCGATTGCAATAGTTAGGACTCAGAAGAACTTCCCCGCAACTGAGGAGCTTGGAAGCGTTTTCAATAACCCACACTACGTGGCAGGCAATACACGTGGTTCACACCACATGCCGCTGATGCCAGTCAAGATAAACACGGCAGCATCGATCGATTTCTGCATCCCGATTGTAGAGGCACTTGTCTTTTCAATGCACAACGGCAAATTCACAGGACCATTTGATGGATTTTCGACACCAGATTGGGACTATGTAAGACAGGTGGCAACACAAAAGGCACTCGCAATGCGTAGCCAGGGATTCATACACCCAGCCACATTGGTTCCAGCAGAGCTAGAATATGCAGAGGGCTATAAGGCCGTAATTGATGGGCTACATAAAAAAATGAAGCCGCTTGAAACAAAGCAAGTTGGTGGCAGCAAAAAATACGAAGACCCAGACTAGTACGCCAATCTAAACAACAATAAAGTTAAGAGTAAGGATTAAGAATTTTCTTCATGAGAAATAACTACGAGTGGATCTTTGCACAGCTTTCTTTGATCGGCATCGGCGGTGTGTCGTTGTCACATGTTGTTGTGACTATGTTCGGGCAAACAATACCTCAAGCTGTTACTGGGTTTTTTAGAGAAGTTGGAGGGATCCTCATACTCGCAGTGGTCTTTGTTTTTGCATTTACTTGGTTTCTTAGAGCAAGGCCGCACAACAAGCCAAAAAATTATTCAGTAATCGTATTTGATGTATTTGGAAATCAAATACCAGTAGAAGGCCTACGTACCGAATTTAAAAATCACGATGTAGCTTGGAGTTTCATGAAACAGTACAAAAAAGATTATCCCTTGTACAACTTTGCCATGGTTTCGGACTCACCAAGATCTGATAAAAAAACAATTTTCAGATACATTTGACTTTGTAAAGCACAAGTCCTAAATACCAAACAAGAAAAACAGACAAAGTGCCATTAGACGTAATACAAGAAAAGAATCTGACTGAGATCATCGATTATGCCTTAGAGTATCCAAGCATGGTTCTTGCAGCTGTGAAAAGCAACCTCCAGCAGTCAACCGTTGATTTTGCGTACGGTTTGTACATTGGGTACATATCAGGAGTATTTTTTGACAAATTCCTATCAAAAAACAATCGATTTCTTACAGATGATGAATTGGCAGACTTTTACTCTAAAATTGCTGCAAGAAATTCAGAGATTATGCTAAAAATCAAAACACATCTAAAGAAATGACGAGTTCATGACGACTCACTTTTATTTTGGAATGAGTTAAAATTCAACTGTGCAGTTTTCTTTAGTTTCTGACACATTTGAGAAGATGGAGATCACTACGAAAAGACTCGAGCTTACGCAACACTTAGTTGATTTATTCAAAGCAACTCCCAAAGAAAGCATCTCAAAGATAGTTTACCTGATTCAGGGAAAGCTGCGTCCGGATTTCGAGGGGGTAGAATTAGGGTTAGCAGAAAAGCTGGCAATACACGCCATTTCAAAATCATCTGGAATCCCAATTAGGAAGATAAATGAGGCGTATGCCGAGGATGGAGACTTGGGCAGGGCGGCAGTAAGAATACTTGAGCAAAAAAAGCAGACTACGTTTTTGGCACAAGATATCACAGTAGAACGTGTTTATGAAACACTGTACAAGATAGCAAAGCTAGAAGGTGCGAGATCTCAAGATCTCAAAATGAAATACGTATCAAGTCTTCTCAACGATGCAACACCACAAGAAGCAAAATTCATTCTCAAGATATTGATGGGTACTTTACGTCTTGGTATTGCAGACAATACGGTGATGGATGCACTTGCAGTTGCGTTTACAGATTCAAAAGAAAACAGAGTTTTGCTTGAAGAAGCATACAATGTCTCTTCGGATCTTGGCAAGGTGTCTGAGGTACTTGCAAAGCATGGCCTTGATGGGCTCAAAGAGTTTCATGTAACTGTGTTTAATCCAATACGACCCATGCTTGCAGAACGTGTAAAAAGTGAGCAGGAAGCAATAGAAAAGCTTGGCAAAGAGTTTGCTGCAGAGTACAAGCTTGATGGAGAACGTGTGCAAATTCACCTCAAAGATAACAAAGTAGTTTTGTTCTCGAGACGACTTGAAAACATCACAAGTTATTATCCAGATATTGTCGAAAAAATCCCAAAAGCGCTCAAGACAACAGATGTTATTTTGGAAGCAGAAGCAGTTGCAATAAATGAGAATACTGGTGAGTTTCTACCGTTCCAAGAGCTAATGCACAGAAGAAGAAAATATGACATAGACAAGATGGTGGTCAAATACCCAATCACTGTGAATTTGTTTGATGTCTTGTACCTCAATGGCAGGGAGTTGCTAAATGAAACATATCAAACAAGAAGAAAAAAGCTCGAGGAAATTGTAATTGAAGACGATTTTGTCAAGATAATCCAGAAAACACTTGTTCACTCTGAAAATGAGATCGAGGATTTTTTGGAAAATGCGATAAACGCTGGATGTGAAGGACTGATGCTCAAGGTTTTGGACGCACCATACCGTGCTGGGGCGCGTGGAAGTAATTGGCTTAAGCTAAAGCGTGAGTACAGAAAC
The DNA here is from genome assembly GCA_037439825.1 of Candidatus Nitrosotenuis sp. Lineage (GTDB taxonomy): Archaea > Thermoproteota > Nitrososphaeria > Nitrososphaerales > Nitrosopumilaceae > Nitrosotenuis. The sequence continues at coordinate 6,221 of JBBIVI010000052.1, forward strand.
GAGCTTGGAGATAGTTTGGATCTTGTTGTGATCGGGGCATTTTTTGGAAGAGGTAAAAGGACAGGAAGGTACGGAACGTTGCTTTTAGCATCATACAACCAAGACCAAGATACTTTTGACAGCATATGCAAAGTAGGTACTGGATTTACTGATGAGAATCTAGATCAGTTTTATCAGATTTTGTCAAGTAAAGTCACAATAAAGAAGAACCCTAGAATAAATTCCGGGATGGAGCCAGATGTATGGTTTGAGCCCGAGCTTGTAATCGAGATAGTTGCATCCGAGATCACACTTAGCCCCGTGCACACCACAGCAAAGGATGTGATACGAAAAGGAAGCGGACTTGCTTTGAGATTTCCAAAGTTTACAGGTAAAATAAGAACTGAAAAATCCCCAGAGGACGCTACTACCAATGACGAAGTCATTGCCCTATACAGAGGTCAGAAAAAGGTAGGTCAGACTGTTTCTGAGATCTAATTTAACAAAAATAATAGAACCTTAATTAATACCTCCCCAAGTTATACAGAAGGATGTATAGTGGAGAACTAGAGGTCCAAGCAAAGCGAAAAGCGATTGCAGTTTTACAAGACGAAATAAATCGAATTCTTAATGCGGTAAGAGAACTTGCCACATTGCCCAACTTAGTCATGAAAAAAGACAAAGCTGGCATCAAGTCTGTAAACGAACAGATCTCAAGCATTGAAGAAGAAGTAGAGAATTTACGCAGAAAGATAACTCGTGAAGTGGCCGATGTAGGCGGCCTCATCATGAACAGGGAAAATCTGCTCAACACTGCCTACACTATGGACGAGATTGCAGGATATATTACCGGAATTGCGTTCAAGTTGTCAAACATCAAGCCGGCCACACTAAAGGCAGCAAAGCTTGACGAAGATATTTCTGCGCTCATCGAACTCCTAGTGGACGAAGTCTACAAACTAAATGAGATAGTCCGCGGACTAAATACAAATACTGCAAATGCAATCGAGCTTGCTCAAGAGACTCAGAAAATCGAGCGTGAAATAGACAAAAAGTACCGCATGGCCGTAATCAAGGCAGTAGATGAAGTCAGTAATACCATAGAACTCATGCTTGTAAAGGATGTAATACAAGGAATTGAGGAAATGGCAGACAAATGCCAACAAGTATCTGATTCATTTATCCTCCTTGCATTGAGCCTATAACCCAATTTTTCATTATTTTTGATACACAAAAATGCAAAATAATTTGTAGTGGTTGAGAGGAATCAACACAATGATGGGCGAGTTAATAGAAAACAGAATAGTCGTATGGAACACCGCTGATGCAAAGAACATATTTTCTGATGCATACTATGGCAAGCCCATTGGAATACCTAAACCAAAACCTGAGGAAATCGATGTTCCACTCATCTTGGATTTAATTGAAGGATTTTACTTACAAGAAAAATCACAAATTACGATCTACAAATCGAAAAAGAAGATAACACGACAACAATTACTGGAGATCTGCAGATCAGAATACCACAACTTCGATAAAAAATATCTAGTTTACAAGGATTTTAGAGACAAAAAGTACATTGTCAATCCAGGAATAAAGTTTGGATGTGATTTTGCAGTGTATCAAAGAGGGCCTGGCATAGACCATGCACCATACTTGGTCCAAGTTTACAACAAAGCTGACACAATATCTTCCACAGGCGTAGTGCTTGCTGGCAGATTAGCGACCAGTGTAAAGAAGAACTTCATCTTAGCTATACCTAGTGGCGACAAGGTAAACTACTTGGCGCTTGATTGGTGGAGAGCTTAGATTCTTTTTACATGTTCTGCAATTTTGTTGTAAATAGCATACATGTCTTTTGTTATTTTGAAATCGTGAGCGTTTTTCCACTTGCTGTAAATTCGAATCTCTTTGATTGCAGGATCAACAAAAATCGTTGCATCCCTGATTGATTGTTTTGCAATGAGTTCGTTTAGTTCAGTGTCTTTGTTAAGCTCATCTGCAAGCAACCCACCTGCCCATGAAACTGATTTAATTTTTTTTGCTGCAAAATGTCCTTCTGTGTTTAGGACGGTTTTTGCCACGTATTTTGAAGGGTGTGTAGCATCAAGCTTTACGATAAAGTGTGCCTGAAATCGGTCTTGTGCTCCCCAATGCGATATTGTTGCGTCCTGCATTTTCTATCCCTTTTGAATAATCTGAATTACATCTATGTTAGAGTTCTTTAGTTCAACGCAGCCCCGGTTTGTAACCATTCTAGGGGTTTGTGAGAAATTTCTTCCGTAATAGTCCTTGGCTTTTTCTACTGGATCGGTTCCAATCTCCTTTGGTGAGGAATCTACTCCGATCTCATGGAGCATATGTGAGATTTTTTGTGGCCAAGTCTCATAAACAAAAGTATCAGATTCAGAATCATGCATGTTTTTTGATGATTTGATACCCACAAATAAAGTTTTGACAACAAGTGATCCGATTAAATAATACAAACCAAAAGTCAAACTTATGTTAAAATTTCAAAATAAAGTTGTTCTAGTTACGGGTAGCGGTACTGGAATAGGACAAACCGTAGCTAAGC
>JBBIVI010000053.1:0-8712 GCA_037439825.1 Candidatus Nitrosotenuis sp.
TTTACATCAACGCCTGCCTGTTTGTAAGTTAATGCCAATCTTGATCAGGATTTTCTTGACACATTAAAAGACCTTTAGGTTTTGTTAACATTCCTTCAAAGTTGACATGATCTGCATCTACATGTACATTCCAGAATCGACTTGACGGTGTTCTTTGTATTTTTCTGATAATTCTTTGAATTCTATTCCAAGCTTTTCTTTTTCTTTTTTGAGGTCAGTGACATCGATATCAAGGCCATACACCTTGTTTATTGATTCGATTAACGTTGCTGCAGCCATGGGATCTGCCCTTACTAGCAGTGTAATGGCCCTAATTTTGCGTATTATGCATTCATTTAGTATGCTCCCAGGAATGCCGGTGATGAATCCTTGTGAGATCATGCTTATGCCTTTATCTGACATTATTCTGCACAAATCTTCTTCTGCAGCACAAAACGTTTTGTTATCGTGTTCGTTACTTGCTACTCCATCTAGAATTATCAATTCTTTTGTTCCCTTACTTTCGGCCCAATCCAAAATGGTTGATGCTATACTGTTTAATCCGTCCATTCTTAAAGTGACTTCACAAATGACCCCACAAATAGTTCCATCCTTGTTTGTATAAAATCGAAAAGGGTGTCTAAGTCGCCCTTGTATGAAAACTGTTGATGGTGGAAGATACTTTGAACGTAGGAATCCTACCTCCTGCATTTTCAATTTTTCAATCAAATATCCTACTGCTAGCGGGCCTGCAAGTCCGGCACCAACGAACCCTGCAAAAATTATCGGGCTTTTGTAGTTGATCTTTTTTATTTCATGAACGTGATCTTCTAAAATGCGTCGCACTGTTTTTGGTTTTTTGAGCCGACTAATTACTTTTCTGGAGGAATAAATTCAACATTATCCTTCCTTTCTCTGTAATTGAGTAAAGTACTACAGGGCCCACGGATTCTTTTTTTACAAAGTTATAATCAAGGCACAGCTTCAAGTAATTCAAAAATGATCTTTTCATTCTTATTTTGGAGTTTGTATACAAATCAGAAAAGTTCATTGAACCACAACTCAGCTGATATAGTAGTTTCAAAAGGGAAAGCATGCTATAGTCGCGGGCTCGGGCCTTTACTGCGTCTAGAATTTGCTCATCTCTTGTTATAATAAAATCCTCGAACTGATCTGCTAATTCCAATGGTATGTACGTAAGACGCGCCTTCATCATACCGTATGGTACGGTACATTACCTTATTAAGGTTAGCTTAAAATTAATTTGATATTGCGATAGTTTTTTTAAACAATAGACGCGATCTGCAAAAATTTGAGGAGGATCAAGCAACTGCCTGGATCGGTTTTTCCTCTTTTTTTGTCTCTTTTCGCATCTTTGCAATTACTGCTGCGAGTTGCATGGCATGAATCTCATCTAAAGTTTCACACATGAATATACTTGGCTGTTTTTGCTACTTAAGTCTGACTAGATCGGGCTGACTGAAATTCCATCGCATCTTATTGTTGGCGCTGTCACAGGCATGGCAGCCCACGATAAAACGGTTCTGGTATTTTTAGCAATGTGAGAAATATTTTGAAAAAATACTGGTAAGTTGTGAATGATTCTGATCGATCTTGAGGGTGCATGTATTGCCCCATCCCGAATTATCCAAATACCGCTTCTCGCAGTACATGAAAAATCGCCTTTGATTGGGTTTACTGCATAGGTATACCATAATCTCGAAACAAGTATCCCGTTTTTAGTATCCTTAATCAGTTCGTCGCGACTCATGTTTCCTGCCATGACTGATAGGTTGTGTGGTGCGGCAATTGGGATGGGTTCAGATGATCTACCAAGTGGTGCACCAGGCCTACAAGCATTGCCGGTAGATCTTGTACCTTCTTTGAATGCATTGTAAGAATCTGAATATGTTCCAACGAAAACTCCATTCTCTACTAGTACAGTTTTTGCTGTAGGGTTTCCTTCGTCATCAAACCCCTTACTTCCTAATCCGTTTGTTATGTGTGGGTCATCAAGCAAATTAAATTCATCCACTGCAATCTTTTTTCCATATCTTTCTGAAAAGCAACTTCGTTTCTCAGAGAAGGTCTTGAGACCAAAGTTTGGTGCAATCACAAAAGTAAGGATCTCGCCTACGGCAATAGGTTCGAAAATGATGCTTGTCTTTGTTGCCTCGCAGATTTGTGGATTTATTGAATTTACACACATTTGTGCAGCCTCATTGCCTACACTTGAGGCATCAAAATCATCAAGTGTTCTTGAATTTGCCTGTCCAATGCCTGAGACTGGGGTGCTTCCAGAATCAGAATCCGCATTTATCACCGCGCTGATATACGTTGCTTTTTCATGCTTTTTGAGTCCATTTGAATTTTCAAGCTCAAAGTTCTCACAAACTACATTTAACGATCCTGAAATCCTGTTTACGAGTTTATGAGATGATGCGTTAATCATCTCTTGTGCAATCTCTGTGGCCTTTATGGAATCCATCTCCCAGATTTTTCTGTCATTTAGCTTCGCAATAGACGTGGTTGCTGCTTCTGTGGGAAGTGATCTCCAAAATTCTCTTTTTGTTAGGTTTTTCGCTGATCTTAACGCGTCATCTATTATTTTCTTTGGTTCTAGTATGGTGGACTCCAGTGATGATATTCTTTTGTCATGGATTAATCGCACCCCTATGGTTCTTTCAAAATTTTCCTTTAGCTCTGCTATTTCAGAATCAGTGATTCGAATGGTGAGGATTTTTTTTGAGCATAATACGGCTTCACACTCATCAATATTCAGATTTTTTGCATAGGATACAACATCATCACAAACTGACAAGTCTAATTTGCTCTTGGATTTTTGTATCTGTATTTGTCAAGCTTCACTAACTCAAAGTATGTTCCAAATTTCGTAGTATCGTCGATTTTGTCGAGCTCATCTTCTTCTGATTCAGAATCATACGTTTTAAGAATTTTATATGTGGTTGTTCTCTGAGCAGGAACTCTACCAATCTCTTTTATGAGTTGCCTGATCTGTTTTGGTTTTAGTAGCTGTCCGTTTTGTGAGCCGGCAGAAGTTGATATGCTTTCGTTGATGAGGGTTCCACCAAAATCGTTTGCACCATACAATAAAAGAAGCTGTGACATTTTTGGACCCTCTTTTACCCAAGAAATCTGTATATTGTTGATGTAATTGTTGAGCATGATTCTTGCTATTGCATGTGTTAGCATGACGTCATCCGCACTTGCTCCACTTCGTATGCCTGAGTGGAGGTTGTGCTTGTACATCGGGGCTTCTGTATGAATGAAGTTGAGTGGAACAAATTCAGTAAATCCGCCCGTCTCTTTTTGAATCTCTCTGATCTTTGCGATGTGTTTTACTCTGTCTTCATGACTCTCAATGTGACCGAACATTATGGTTGAAGTTGATTGTATGCCTAACTTGTGTGCAGTTTTGATTACCTCGATCCAGTCATCTACAGTGATTCTACCGGGTGAGATTTTATCGCGAATTTCTTGATCCAAAATCTCTGCTGCAGTTCCTGGTAATGTGTTGACGCCTGCATCCTTTAGTCTTGCAAGGTACTCTTTTATTGATAGTCTTGAGCGGGTTGCACCATAAAGAACCTCTTCTGGTGAAAATCCGTGTATGTGAATGTCTGGGATCTCTGCTTTGATTGCTTTGCAGATGTTTTCGTACGTTTTGGAATCCATATCTGGCGGCAGTCGGGCTTGGTTGCATACCTCGGTTGCACCAAGACTATGCGCTTCGTTTGCACGTCTGACGATTTCGTGAGTTGGCAAAAAGTATCCTTCTTCTTCTCTGAAATCTCTACTGAAAGCGCAAAAACCACACTGCTTGATACATACATTTGTAAAGTTGATGTTTCGATTCACAACAAAAGTGACAATATCGCCTACTCGTCTTTTTCTAATCTCGTCTGCAACCATCCCGATAAGGTGAAAATCAACTCCTTTGGCATCATAGAGTCTGACAGCTTCTTTTACTGAGATCTCTTTTTCCGACAACGTTCGTTCTAATGTGTCAGCTATTAACGGATCCGAGTTCTTCAGAAGTCCATCGATGTTTTGATTCATCTCCAATATTCCTCCTTTACATGGCCATCTTTATCCATTATCTGGGAGATTCTTTGGTACAGGTTCGGCTCGATAAGGCGCATAAATTCTGGGTAAACTGGAAATCGTGCCTTAAATTCAAAGCCGGCATCTTGGGTATTTTTTTGAACAAATTCTATTTGCGGCCATCCAAATTCGGGGTTTACGTAATCCTGTGTTAGAGGTGATATTCCGCCCCAATCATTTATGCCTGCTTCGATGAAGCTTTGGTATGATTTAGGGGATAGGTTAGGTGGTATCTGAATATTCATCTGCGGCATTATGATGCGGCACAAAGCGACAACTGTCTTAAAATAATTCTCTTCTGCTGATGCAACATCATGCATGGTCGTATCTTGCTTTGGTTGGAAATTTTGCAAAATGACCTCCTGTATGTGGCCGTATCTTTGATGAAGTTTTTTTATCTCAAATAAAGAATCTATCAATTCATATGGTGTCTCACCAATTCCAACCAAAACTCCTGTGGTCATCGGCATTTTTAGTTCGCCTGCACCTTCTAAAACATGAATCCTGGCTTTTGGATTCTTGCTTGGTGCCAAGTGGTGTGGCATATTTTTTTGCGTCAAGCGTTCACTAGAATTTTCTAACATTAAACCCATGCTTACATTTGTCTTTTTGAGTTCCCCAATCTCGGATTTTGTAAGGTTTCCAGCATTTGTGTGTGGGAAAAGCCCTTCTGAAAGGGCAATTTCTGAGGCATGCACCAAGTATTCGGCAGTACTCGAAAACCCATTTTCTTTGAGCCATATTTTTGCTTCCGGATATTTTTGCTCGGGCCGTTCACCTGTGACAAAAAGTGCCTCAGTACATCTGTATTTTTTTGCAAGGTGTGCTAATTCTTTTACATTTTTTCTACTCATCAATGAAAGCTTTGATTCTCCAAGTTCAGCTTTGTATGTACAGTAACCACAAGTATCTTTGCACAAATTGATTAGATTGAAAAACGCTTTCTTTGAAAAAGTGACAACTTTAGATTTGTGTTTGTTGCGAAGGATCTGCGCCGTCTTGTAAATTTCGGATACGTTGGTTGTTGATAAATCAAAAATCTCGTAGGCATCGTTTACTTGGATGTCCTTGCCTTCTAAAGCATGATTTAGTTGCTCACAGCTTAGTACGAGGTCACTCAATACGTGGATTTTTCGATTCTGTTATTTATCTTTGTGTCGAGTTTGTTGGACTAGCAAAATCTCTGTTGGCATTGGGTCTTTCTTCGAGTGTAATTACGATGTCCGTGGCTTTACCGTCCCGTAAAATCTGTAGAACCATCTGATCACCAACTGACTTTTCACGTTGAAGGTGAATCAGAATGTCATCTATTTTTCTTACAATCTTTCCATCTACTGCAAGTATGACATCGCCACCTATTTGATATCGCATCCCATCAACCTCTTTTGTTTCCGTGGTTCCACGCATTCCTGCTTTCTGTGCTGGGCTGTCATCTAAGACATTGATTACTAGAAATCCTCTTGCGTCTTTTAGGTTTAGAATTTGGGCCAGATCTGGGTCTATATCCCTACCGGAGATTCCAACCCATGGGTGGTGGTATGCACCTTTTTCAATTAGGACAGGAACAATCTTTTGAATTGTTCTTGAAGGGATTGCAAAGCCTACACCTGCAAATTCTCCGCTTTCTGATTGGATTGCAGTGTTGATCCCAACTACTTCTCCATGCATATTCAAAAGCGGACCTCCAGAGTTACCAGGATTTATTGCAGCGTCGGTCTGAATTATATCTGGAATCTGAAATCCTCTGTCCTGAGACGGAAGCAATCTTCCAACTTGGCTTACTATTCCGGCCGTCATTGAACCTGATAACCCAAATGGGTTTCCAATGGCTGCAATTTGTTCGCCTACCTTCAACTTGGAAGAATCGCCTACTGATAATGGGAATAATGCAGCGGAGCTTGCATTTACTTTGATGACTGCAAGGTCTGTGAAGAGGTCTTTACCTATTACGTTTGCACGAAACGATCTCCCATCCAAAAATGTCACTACTAATTTTTCTGCATTTTGAACCACATGTTCGTTTGTTATTATGTGTCCATTTTTATCAAAAACAAAACCAGAGCCTATCCCTCCTGGGCCTCTTGGGTCTGTATCGGGTCGTTTTACGTTTATTCTCACTACTCCAGATTCGGATCTCTCAAAAATCTCAACTAGGCTTAACTGCCTTGTCTGATCTTGTGCAACAACTGAATTTGTGGAATCGACAATCTCCTCAACGGTGGGTGTTTTGTTTGGCGGATTTAAGAAAATGCTGTATGCAATAAACACGATCACTACGCCGAGAAGGCCTCCAATAATTGCAGTTGATTTACTCAATAATTTGGCAGCTTGCGAATACTCTATAATCTTTACCTACACACTGATCGAATTTTGCACGTGATCCTTCATAGAGTAACCTCTACCACGCCATGAAACTGCCATGTCGCTTTTTGCTTGTAACATGCCGCAAAAGAATCCCGACACAACAACAAAGCTTCCAAGCGGTCCACACAAACTGTATGTGAGCCTTATTTGTAGTGCTCTTGCATCTATTATGCCTGCAGAGTAAACCAAACCGGAAGCAACAACTGATGCTGCAAATAGTGCAGAAAATGACTGCGATGTATCAAAAAATACGACCGCATATGTCAAAAAGACATACGGCATAAAGAGCAAAAACAAAACCGCGACAAAGATGCCTGCAGCTACCTTGACATTCTGAAGATAAAGTGGGATCATTAGTCGTTTCAATCCATTCCACAATGTAGACCAATCTCGAGCCCAAACCGCATCTATTAGATGATCGCCTCGAACCATCCTCATTTTGTACCCTGATTCTTTGACTTTTTTACCGAGCGCACCGTCTTCGATTATCTCGCTGCGGACACCTTCATGTGCACCAACTTTATCGTATGTCTCTTTTTTGATTATAAAAAAACTCCCAAAAAAGTAGCCTGTCTTCTTCTTGGGATCATTGACTCGTAACGCGGAAAACCGAGTGTGCAAAAACGTGGAAAGCACTGGGAGTGTGATTTTGGTCCATCTATCAAGACATACCATCTTCGGGACAACAGTGAGTGCATCAAGACCTAATGACAAAAGGTGTGATACTGCAAGCGAGATGACACTGGATGAATGTTTTGTATCTGCATCGGTAAACAACAAGAGCTCCCCTGTCGCTTTTTTGTATCCTTCCATACATGCCCAGTTTTTACCCATCCATCCTTCCGGCTTTGGCCTAGCAGAGACATGAATTACTCTGTTGTCTTTGGCTGCATATTGTGCAATTATTCTGGGAGTTGCATCATCCGATGAGTCGTCAATCACAATTATCTCATAATTATCATAATCTTGGTTTAGCAAAGAATCAAGACATTCTGCAATAAAGTCCTCCTCGTTTCTTGCAGGAAGAATTATTGAAACTCTGGGTTTACTTTGATCCTTTTTTTCAAACTTGTCTAGGTGTGGCGTGCGAGAAAATGATTCTGTCATGGATTTTATAAGAAATACCCACGCAGTTGCAACACCAATCATAATTGCAACAAAAACGTAATTGACTACATCCACAAAATCCATGTTACTTCTCGAGTTCTTGTTTTATGGACTGTAGTGCTTGCTCTGTGCCGTTCTTTACGTGTTTTTTGATCATGCCTGTGAACATGCCCATCATACCAGAAAGTTTGATATCCCAGACTGCCTCAAGCTTCGTTTTTCCATCTTGAGGCGTTAGTTTTACCGTCTTTGTTCCATTTAGAATGCCTTCGATAAATTCTGCTAAGATCTTTTCTTTTGGGAAAAAGGTGACTTTTTGCATGCATTTGGAATCTTTGAATGCAATAGTTACCTCACGCGTGACTGTGTTTCCATCTTTTGCGATATTGCGGACAGATTTCGTTCCCTTCCAAAATTTCGGTTCATTGTCTATGTCTGATACTATCTCCCAGACTTTGTCTGTTGATGCATTTATGACGACTTCGGCTTGGATTGTAGTCATGTGATTGGAGTTTTTTTAACTTGAATATTAGTTTTAATTGGATCCACTAGAGGTAAAATCAAACACTATGGTGTCTGTGGTCCCGCTATATGTGGCACTTGCAGTGTATTTTCCCGTCTGCTCCCATCCTGTGCCTCCCGCAATCACTAAAGTGGAAAATGTACCGTCGGCTTTTACGTTGAGCGTCTCGCTCCAGATCTCTTGGTTGCTTGGGTTGATGATTGCGATCTTTACTATTGATGTTGCAGTTTTTGCCGTACCTGAAATTGAGATGATGTCTCCTCTTGCATAAGAACTTGCATCAAGCTCCAGACTTTCCGTTACTTGCATGTCTGGAGGCGTCAGCGCATCTTGATTCATTGCTACAAAGCTTACTACCAGAACCGCAAAAACTACAGAACATACTGCAATTACGATGTTTCTTAGCTTTGTTTTATCGCCACCAATCTTTGGAATGGGTTTTTCCTCCTTTGGCTTTTGTTGGTATTTTAGCTCGAAGGGACTTGTTTGAGTCGGTTGCGGAGCTGGAGGTGGTGGGACAATTCGTTTTTCAGGAATTTTGACTATGCGTTCAGGTTCTGGCTGAGCTTGTGTTTGTAAATAACGTGAAACTAGGCCCTCAACATATCTTCTGT
>JBBIVI010000054.1:0-5615 GCA_037439825.1 Candidatus Nitrosotenuis sp.
GGGCCCATTCTGCCAGGTAAGCCCCGCCAAAAGAAACCGCAGGATGCACCCCTACAGTTATTGCGACCTTGAGGTCTTGGCCGTGCTCTTTGGCATCAATAAAAGATCTGTGAAGATGTCTTCCTTCCACCATCCTCACAGAAAAATGGGTTTTGTCAAGCGGCATCAGCCTGTGAAATGAAGAGTTTTGCGTCTTTTTTTCCGGGTTTTGAGTATAAATTATCGACGAGGTGATAAACGGCCCGGGCTCTTTTTCAAAATGAGTAACAATTGGAAGCTCCAGAATATTTTTTGAGCTGTTCTCAAAGAACTTTGCATTCTGGATGATCCTAGGCCTTTTTTTATTTTTTATTGCAGAGATTACCTTTTGGTGTATGCTAGAGTCGGTTGCGCCGATTGCCTTTGCAAACCTAGATCTTGTGCCAACAAGGTTTGCTACAAGGCGTAGCTTGCTTTCTTTAATGTTTTCAAAAAGGACCGCGTTTGCACCGTCTACTCTGGCAGTTACTGCGGCAATCTCGTATTTTGTAGAGACCTTCTTTTTTATGACTGTGAGCTGGCCTGATTTTTTTACCTGATCGATGTAGCTGCGAATATCGGTCAATTCCTGACTGCCTCCACTATCCTCTCAATTAGAACCTTGCTTGCATCTTTTCCAAGCTCGCCGTTTGCAGATAGCGATACCACACAGAGGCCCCTTGCCTCCGATGCTAACTTTTGAGAAAGCAGTTTCAAAAAAAGAGAGTCCTGGCGAATCGGTACGATCTCAGATGAGCTTGGCGACGGGCCGATTGCCACTGAGATCATCATTGCACCAAGTTTTCTGGCACCCTCGGTAATCGAGATGAAAAAACCGTTATCGTACTTTAAGATGGAGACATCAAATTTCCGATTATCTGTTTCCACAGATATTACTCTGTGGTCAGAACTTGACATTAATTGCTTGGATAGACTTATGCCTTTATTGCTATTGCTTTGGCTTCATGAATTTCGGCTTCATGAGCTTCTGCTTCGACTCTGGCACGCAGCTTGGCTTTGTACTTGAGATTTCGTGGTTTTGTTCTCAGTCTGTAACCACAGCATGGGCACCATAGCCCTTCCCATTTGATGAAGATTTCACAAATTTGACATCGTCTCTGTCCTGAAGCATAACGCCCAGTTCCTACTGGCTTTTGTGCCTTGTATCTGGAGCAGATTCCCTTACATGTCATGTTTTGTCAGTATGTTATAGGATTCGCAAATATTTAAGGATGGATCTAAAATTTCTAGATGTTTTTTTTGAAAAACTTGCAAAAATTTTGTGAGGCTTGGGGAAGCAGCTCGATCAATTTGAAAAAACCTTGAAAAGTTGTATAAATATCTAACGATTTTTTTCTAATGGTATATTATACCCCTAGAAAGTCCAATTTTGCCGTTTTTTGGGTCATTTTTTGTCATTTTTAGTATCTATCCGGTCCTTGAAAGCGGCAGGACAAAGTGCCTGTAGCCTTCGCGCTGTGTGATGTATTTTGCAGACATCATGTCGCGCTCGCCGCGCTTGTTGTAGTTTTTTATTTTTCTCGTAGTTTTTCTCTCGTCTACAAATTCCAGCTCAAAGTGCGAGCAGAATTTCAGATTCAAAAGGCTTGTTATCTGCTTTGCAACCTGCATGTTGCCGTTTCCTATCTTGACTATCTTTCTTTCAGCTTTTAGGCCTCCCAGGATCTTTGCCACATGTGATGCAAGCTCGTCTGGCGAGGTGTACAAGCCACGCTCTATTTCCTTTCCAAGATACATTACAACAAGTCCTATTCTTTGGCCCGGGTCGATTCCAATTACCAGCTCGTGCTGGTTTAGGCCCGAGTCGAGTTTTTCTATTATGATTCCCTGGATTACCGTAGGGTCTTCTTTGAGTATGTCCTCGTTGAGTATTAGCTGGTTTGCCGATTTTGGAGATTCGATCTCGGTTGTAAATATCAGGTTTCCAGGATAGTTGGGTATCTCTGCTGGAAGGAGAGAGTCGTACTTTAGGTTCAAAAACTTGAGTGCCTTGACAAACTGAAAGTAGGATCTACCATAGGTGGTGGCAATTCCGATACGGCAGTCATCTAATGCGCTGATACCTTTCATTGTTAATTTGCCGATTTAAGGGTTTACGGCTTCAAAATAGTTGACACGACGCTGTCAACTGCCTCGTCGAATTTAGAGTCAATTGTAGATTTGAGCTTGTCGAGCTTTGCGGCCCCGTCGGATGCGATCTTTTTTGCTTGCTGTTCTGCCTTGGACTTGGTCTCAGCTATTATCGCTTCTGCTTCTTTTATTGCCATTTGGGTGACCTTTTCTCTAAGCGAGTCGATCTCTTTTTGGGCCTTGGAATTGAGCGCCTTTTTCATGTCAGCTACCTTGGCGTTTAGCGAGTCAAGGTCGTTTTCAAGATCCGATAAAGACTTGATTATCTTGCTGACTTTGGAGTCTGCGACTGCGGCCTGGGCTGCTTCCTTCATACCTCAAAGCCCCTAAAATCCATAATTAAAGCCTTCATTTGGTGCTCAAAAGCAGAATAGCTCTGGCAAGATCGCCGCCTGTCTCCTTTAGGGCGTTTGCTGCAACCTCGGGTGTGACGTTTGCTTGCTGGCATACAAGCATAATGTCTTCTTCGGAAAATATTGGAGTTTCAAGCTCCTTTTCCTCGTAGCTGTTTGCGATTACCTGAAAAATGGAATTGTCTTTTGACTTCATCTCTGTGACTGCTGGCTTGGAAATTATGATCTCTTTTTTGTCGGTCTTGATTATTACCTCCTGTACGTTTGTGACCTCCTTCATGTCAAGGCCCATCCTGTCAAGCATTCTCCGCATTTCGCGGTTTCCGCCTCGCATCATGACTGTTTTTGCTCCAAGCTTGGCTTTAAACTATCTCTGACTTTGACTGCGACTCCGCGTTTTAGCGACATCATCATCTCGGAATTTACAATTGCGCGGCCGACCGCAACCACTTCGTTATTGTAAAGGACCGGCACGTCTGCTCCGATCATGACTCTTTTTCCTGCCCAAGCTACGTGTTTGCAAAAGACAGACTTTCCATCCTGCACAAACGGTTTTGATTCTTCGTTTATTTCGATGCAGTTTTCTCTGAACTTTTTGCCCTTTAGCAGGATTTGTGCAAAATACGGAGTTATTGCAAGGCCGCCATCTATTCTCAATGTGCAGAGAAGTTTTTTGTTATGGTATACTTCGCGGATCCTACCAGTTTTTTTGGAAAATGTGATCTCGATGTCTTTTGGAAGATACCTTGAGGTGCCATTCCCAAACAGCGCATCAAGCGTATGCCTCAGCTTCAAGGTATGATCCATGACGATAGTTTGAAGTTTAGGGGTATTAATATGTCAAAACAGAGTTCTTGTAGGTTTTCAGAACTAAATTTTACAATTGTAAACTGCAGTACATATTAATCCACAAAACTAACTAGATGCAGATGAATACCACCTATTTCGTTATAGTGATTCTAGGTGCACTAGTTGTCGGCACCAGCATGCAATACGCGTTTGCTGCAGGCGAAGATACAACAAAAAACAATAAGATCGTAAAGACTGCTCAGAAAATAGACTTCAAAGAACTTGCAAAAAATCAACAGCTTGTTAAAACGATGATTGCATACATGAAAAAAGACCACTCGTTCACACAAGACGTCATAACCGCCATGCTAAAGGATCCCACGCTACGACTCCAAGTAATTGGACACATGACAGAAAACAAGGACGCCATGAAACAGATGACGGAGATGATTGGTCAGGATGCAAAAGCTAGCAAAATGAAAACCATGGATCACTCCAAAATGTCTATGAAAAAAGACTCTAAAAAATAGACATTAGGTTTGAATTTGGTAAAATATGGTCTTACCTAGACAACCAATCAGTTCATTGCCTTCCGATCTTGTGTAGACAGACTATAGATCCGCATATCAACTTTACAATCTATATAGAAGGTGGGTCTACTACATGGTATGTCGGAGCGCGAAGAAACACGAAGACTCCAGTTTACAGGGAAGTCGTCCTATATCGTCTCGTTGCCAAAGCAATGGATAATGGAATTGGGCCTAAAACAGGGAGACCAGATCACAATTACACGTGATGGAAGATCAGCTCTGAAGATACTTCCTTCAAAAGACCAAGCAAAGTCGGTGCAGATAGAAGAGGCCGTTTTAGAAATTGCAAGGGACGAGGACAATGCTTCGATAATCAGAAAGCTTGTCTCACTTTACTTTCTTGGCTACAAGACCATCCAGATAAAACCAAAGGCTGACAGACTGCAGCCAGGGCAGAGAAACGCAATCAAGTCCGCAGTCAAGGGCATGCTGATGGGAGCAGAGATAATCTCCGACTCTGTTGAAGGGATAACCATCCAGGTTCTTGTCAATCTGCTTGAGCTCTCAGTTGATGGCGCCTTTAAGCGGATGCTTCATCTGGCAAAATCGATGTTGCGTGATTCATTGTTGGCAGTAAGGGAGGGCAACTTGGAGTTGGCAAAAGAGGTAATAGACTCTGACGACGAAGTTGACAGATTTGGTTTTTACATAATCAGGCAGCTCAAGATTGCAATCCAAAACGAGTTCATGTTAAAGGAGATGGGGTTTACCAATCCGCGGCAGTGCCTCGGCTACAGACTCATTGTCAAAAACATAGAGAGAACCGGTGACCATGCCGTTCTGATAGCAAAGGATCTTTTGGAGTTCAAAAGGCCCGTAAGAAAGGAGGCAATGGAAAAAATAGATGACCTCAGCGACTTTGCCATCTCCGTCTTAGACCAGGCATGCCTTGCCCTCTTTAAGGAGGATTTTGCGCAGGCCGAGCTTGCAATCAAAAAGGCCTCCGAGGTAACAAGATATGAAAAAAAGATACTCGAGTCCATCAAGTCAATCAAGGACGAAGAAGAGGTATACCGGATACGAAGAATGTCGGAAAACATCATAAGAATTGCCGAATACGCAAGTGATATTGCGGAAATCGTACTAAACATGAACATAGAAAAGATGTTAAGAAGGCCCAGATTTTAAAAGGCCGCACCCATGACGCAGACTGCAATTCTGATTACATACGACAACGAGGACGCAGTAAAGGAGGCCTTGGGTCTCTGCGAGGCAGCAGGCTACAAGGTGGCCAAGATCCTCCGCCAGAGAATACTCAACAAGGCAAAGTTTGGAATAGGAGAAGGCAAAGTCGAGGAGCTCAAGGAGATTGCATCCAAGATAGACCCAGACGTCATAATTTACGACGAGGTGCTCAAGCCGAGCCAGAGCTACAACCTAGCATCAAAGCTAAAGCTGAACATACTTGACAGAGAGTCTTTGATTTTGGAGATATTTGAGAAGAGATCCTCAAGCTACGAATCCCACCTTCAGATCAAGCTTGCACAGCTCAGATACGAAATGTCAAGGGCAAAAGAAAAGGTGCGGCTTGCCAAGATGGGCGAGCAGCCAGGATTCATGGGAATTGGAAAATACGAGGTAGACACCTACTACAACGACATACAAAACAGGATGAAGAGCATCAAGACAAAGCTTGCAAAAACTGGAAAACAGCGGGCACTTCACAGGGAGGCAAGAAGGCGCGCAGGCCTCAAGACGATTTCGCTTGCAGGAT
>JBBIVI010000054.1:5625-8655 GCA_037439825.1 Candidatus Nitrosotenuis sp.
CCTCTGCCGGCAAGACCACCCTGTTCAATACGCTTACAGGCGAAAGCAAAGAGGAAAGCCCGGAATTATTTACTACACTTTCCACCACCACAAGAAAGATCCTAGTTGATCAAAAACCTGTACTTATATCGGACACGGTTGGCTTTATCAGCAAGCTTCCAGCTTACATGATAGAGGCCTTCAAGTCAACACTTGAGGAGCTGAGGTACGCAGACGTGGTGATTGTCGTAGTTGACGTCAGCGACTCTGAGCTTGACCTTAGGAAAAAATTTCGAAGCTGCCTCAAGACTTTATCAGACCTTGACGTAGACCAAGAACGCGTCATATTTGCGCTTAACAAGTCAGACATGGTCGTGCCAGAAGAAATTGTCAAAAGGGCAGAAATCGTAGGCCTTGGCGAAAGCAAAAAGTGGGTACCCATATCTGCAGTCAGCGGAGAAAACATTGCAAAGCTTCTTGAGCTTGTAAGTAAAATGCTTGAGATTCCAAGGCAGCAAATAAAAGAGATCTCGCCAAAACAGGATCTGGCAAAATTCTATGAAGAAGATTGAAGTGCTAAGGATTGGCCAGCGCCTAGTCAGAGACGACAGGGTTACAACACACGTTGCATTGGTCGCAAGGGCATTTGGGGCATCAAAGATTTTCATGAACGAGGTAAACCCTGAGATCAAAGACACACTTGAGAAGGTCAACAGATCATGGGGTGGAAGCTTCCAAGTCGAGTTCATCGAGGATTGGAAAAAAATTCTAAAATCAAAAAAGAGATCATCCAAAATAATCCACCTTACTATGTACGGTGAAAATGTAAACGACATCCAAGAAAAGCTAAGACAGCAAGACGACATACTGATAGTGGTAGGCGCAGAAAAAGTTCCGCGCGAAGTCTACGAGTACGCAGATTACAATGTAGCGGTGGGAAACCAGCCGCACTCTGAAGTCAGCGCACTTGCAATAGTATTGGATCGAATACAAGGTGGAAGGCAGTTTGATGTCAAGTATGATGACGCAAGGCTTGAGATAATTCCCAGCGAAAAAGGCAAAAAGGTAATTGCAAAAAACGATTGATTAATTATAGACAGAACTTTACTTATGATATTGGTAGAGTCATACGAAGATCCATTTGTTAGGATCGCCGCGATGATTGGAGGCGACGAATACCTCAAGGTGGCGCGCGCCCTGCTCAAAGCAGAGGACGCAACAGATGAGGAGATAGCAAGCTCCACTGGCCTTAGGATAAATATGGTAAGAAAGGTGCTCTACGATCTTTTCGGCAAGGCGCTAATTACAGGAATCCGCGTAAAAGATGAGCGAAAGGGCTGGTTTGTCTACAGGTGGCGCTCAAGAAAGGACGAAGTAGAGAATTTCATCGAAAACCAGAAAAAAAAGATTGCAGACAGGCTACAGCAAAGACTCGACTATGAGAATTCGTCCCAGTTCTATCACTGCGGAAACGAGGACTGTCCAAGAATTACATTTGAGACTGCGCTGGAGATGTTCTTCAAGTGCCCAAGGTGTGGCGGCGTAGTCAACCTCAAGAAAAACGACAAGCTCAAAAAAGCACTCGAATCAAAGATCACAGAAATAAGAAACGACATGCGTCGTCATCTGTGATAGTGCAGTACCACTTCATCATTTTGTCTTGATACTTTGCCAAGCTTTAGCCTAAGCGATTTTGAGATCTTTGCAAATCCGTCTCCTTCTACCAGCGTCGTTGCGTCTTTTCCGCCGACAAGGCGCGGCGAGATAGTAACTATTACCTCATCTACCAGATTCTTGTTTACAAAATCCCAGTTGGTAGTCCCCCCGCCTTCAAGTAGAATGGTTCTGATCCTTTCTTTGTGCAATAGTTTTAGGAGTTTTTTTAGCTCAACTTTCTTGTTTCCGGCAGATATGATCCTGACTGGATGTTTTGCAATTCTGGACAGGTTTTTCTTTGGCACTTTTTTTGATACAGCAATAATTGTTGGGATTTGATGAGATGTCTTGATTATTTTTGAGTTTGTCGGAATTTCTGCACGCGAGTCTAGGACTATTCTTGTTGGATTTTTTCCTTTTGCGTACCTTACAGTCAAAAGCGGATCATCTTTTTTTACCGTGTTTTTTCCAACAAGTATTGCATCTGATCTTGCGCGAAGCTTGTGGACGCGGATCTTGTCTTGTTTTGAGGATATTTCAGAATCGCCTGTCTTTGTGGCTATTTTTCCGTCAAGCGAAACTGCTGCACTCAAAATCACACGAGGTCTAGAGATTACCATGAACTATTTTGCCTCCAACCATGACCGCTCTAATTGATGACTCTGATGCTCTGTGTACAATTGCTGCATGTGGGTTGTGCATTGGTTCCAGATCAAGTGCGTGCTTGTCAAAAAATACTCCGTCTGCAAGGTAGCCGGGCTCAACTGAGCCGATTTTTCTTCCAACAAGTATTCCGCCGTTTACTGTGGCCATCTTTAGTACCTCTTTTGGGTTCAGCCCGGTTTTGTGGATTCCCATGTGTACCTTCCACGCATAATCCATTTCCCTGAACATATCTGGCGAATTTATCATGACGTTGTCTGTTCCAAGTGCTATGCGGCAGCCGTTTTTTTGCATAGATACAAAATCGGGAACTCCTTCCGCAAGCGAGGCGTTTGCACGAGGACACACCACTATTCCTCGTGTTTTTTTTGTAGTCATCCTCAGATCAGAATCTGTCGCATATGTCATGTGAATCAAAAAGTGCGGCTTTGCAAGAAGCGCCCTTGCAGTCTCCGTCTTGCCAGTCATCTTTTTTGATACTGTTGAGCTTTGCAGAGTTTCTGCGCTGTGTATTGCACGTATCTTTTTTGTCTTTGAATAATACCGAAGTACAGAATTGCTGTTTTCGTTTGGCCCACTTATGCCAAGACCGTCACAGTTTTTGAGAATCGATTCAAGTTCTTTTTTTCTCTCTGCAGCAAGTGGTGTGTTTTTCCTGATTTGGTTTTTGTCTTGGTAGGACTCTAGTCTGCCAAGTATTATGCCGCGAATCGGCACCTCGTCCAGTACCTT
>JBBIVI010000055.1:0-8645 GCA_037439825.1 Candidatus Nitrosotenuis sp.
AAACAGGCTCAAAATGGAGCCTTGATGGTCTGGCAATTTCTGGGTCATTACAGGGAAAGCAGCTTGACAGAGTGCCATTTAATCCCGGATTTTGGTTTGAGTGGATTGCATTTCATCCTACAACTGAGGTTTATCAGACAACTTGAAGCCAATTCCCAAATCCATGCTATTTGGAACAATAACGGTCCTTGCTTATCTTGGAGTTGTGGTGATTACAACGCCTGCGCTAGGTCCAATTGCCGCAATATCTGCTGCAATCCAGCTAAACTTTCCCATCATAATTGGAATGGGGATTGGTGTTGGTGCACAGTCGTTTCTTTCTGATTATTCAAAGAAATTTGGCTGTAGTCTTGCAATGAAGCGAAGAACGGCTGGCGGTAATTCAGGTAGTACTGCAATTGCATCGTTTTTTTCCTTTTTTTCCTTGATTCCGCTTGGCTGCTGTGGATGGTGGCTATACGCAATATCGTTTCTGCCAAGCATTTTTGGTACTGGTATATCGGCTGTTCTGATTAATTACAGTCAACCGCTTTCTTATGCAGGCCTTGCCATAACTTTTGGATTTAATCTGACAACATATTATAAAATCAGACAAAAGCAAAAGCAGATCAATTTTAATTAAAACCTGAACAGCCAGAGGGGGCTACGGGAAGACAGACTAGCCATTCAGGCTTTGGGTCGCAATAGACGTTACAGCACCTTATTTACGATTTGACAAACTCCAATTAATTGGATCTTTTTGATACTAAAAAATATCATCCAGAACTTTACAATTTTTTGTTTAACAGTTGAATCACAATTGATTAGAATTTTTTAATGTAGACTTTCCTTTACAATATTGAATTGTTCAAATTAAACTTGAATCGTTTCAGATCAAACTTATAGATTTTCAAAGGATTTTCTTGTCAATGAAACCACGAAGAACAATGATGTTTTTACTGGCTGCAGCTTCTTTGATGTTGTTGCCATTGCTTGCATGGTCTCCACATGGAGAACATCTAGCTGGGCGCAAAAAACATCGGCAATAAGTGAAAACAAACCACTTTCAGGTGCTTCCAACAACGTCTCGGTGTCATTTGATGTACCTCCAACCATCTATGCTAATGAGTTGACTACATTGAAGATGAAAATAGCTGATGAAGAATCAGACGCACCACTCACACATGTAGATTGGGCAATCTCTGTAAAAGATCCAAATGGTAATGTCATATACAAAACAACTACTCACTCACACATTGGTATGATGGACATCAATGTTTCATTTCCAATGGCAGGCCAGAATATCATCTTTTTGACAACATCGTCAATTGGACTCAAGATGATGGGAATGGATGTTCCAGGTATGGCTCGAACACATACGATGTTATCAGGTGATCCGATGGAAGGATGGAAACAGGATCCTGATAATGACTTTGGCACAAGAACATACGAATTTCCAGTGACTGTGCTAAGTGAAAAACAAGTACACAAAATCTCTGGATCCGAGAAGGGGACATCACTTAATGTAGAGCTAGCAACAACTGCAGACCAAATAACTGCAGGACAGCCAACTACACTTGTGATTACCGTCACTAATGGTAAGGATGGCTCAATGGTGACACACCCAGACATGCAGCTCAAGGTCAGATCAGGCACATTTGTGACATCAAGCTCTGCCCCCGCTGGTGGAATGATGGCAATGAATGGTGCATATCATGGACACACTGGAGTTATGACATACACAACAACATTTCCAAGAGCAGGCCAATACACCTTGAATGTGGACCTAAGCTCACTTCCAGTATCAAACCTGATATTTGGAAATGCAAAGACCAAATTCACATTAAATGTGGCAGAAGCTAGCGGTGGAACACAATTAGTTTCGGCACAATCCACACCAGGGCCAAACACTGTCAACATTGTTGGAATTGAGGCACCTTTCTACAATCCAAACTCGATCAATGTCAAGGTTGGAGCAGAACTGTCATTTGTAAATACAGATGGCAATATGCATACAGTAACTACAGTGAAGAAAGGAACAACTGAGCCTGATGGAAAAATTGACAGTGGAATAATCAAAGTAGGAGAAACATTTACAGCGAAATTCGACAAGCCTGGCACATATGACTACTTTTGTGCAATCCATACATGCATGAAAGGAATTGTAAACGTTTCATAACCTTTTTTCTTTTTTTGTGTTAGTAAAATAACCTAATTTTCAAATTTAGCTTTAACAGTTCTAGGGATTTGTTATATTGATAAAAAAACTAGATAAGCCATGGAATCAAATGAATGTCAAACTTGTACATCATGCCCAACTGAAATGCTGATCCGTGGCATAAAGAAACTGCTTGGGCGAAACAAAAAATGCTGATTTTTCAATTGGTACGTTTCAGAAAAAACTTACATCAAAATTTTGATGATCATAAAAAGATTGAATACCCAATCTGCAAAGACGCAATAATGCCTTACTGGGATTAGTAAGATCTTTCCATTATCCTTTCTAATTAAAGGAAAGATTCTGTCTTATCTATAATTAGAAAGAAAAAATAGGTAGAATTCTATTTTTCCAATCTATATTTTCTATATTTTTATATTTTAAAAAAAATCGTGCCTAGGGGATAATTAAAGCCCGAATTAGTGCAAAATCTGTAAACCCAACTATATTCCCAATCAAAAAGCGCGGGGGATGGGATTTGAACCCACGCGTCCTTACGGACATGGGATTAGCAATCCCACGCCCTACCAGGCTAGGCGACCCCCGCTCAAGTGGTGCTAAGGATGCTCTGTAAATAAATCACTCTTCAGTGGATCTGGTATAATTGTCGACTAGGCTCTGCAGCGGCATCTTTTTTCCGCCCACGATTTTCAAATCCACGTGAATCTTTTTGTTTTTAACTGTAATTATGTTGTAGGTGTTTTCAAAAAATCCCCTCATCCTCTCAGAAGAAGCAGTACCTGCATTTACTATGGATAGCTCCTTAAAATTCCAAATCCAAGGCCTGTGCTTGTGACCGCACAAGACCAGATTCACCTTGGTTGCAAGAATCGTACGCAAGACGTCACCTGCATCAATTACTTCTACTCGAGCAGAACCGGTATCTGGAATACCGATCAAATGATGGTGCATTGCCAAAATCACTGTCTTGTCTTTGAATTTTTTGACTGTTCTTTCAAGCCACAAATTCTGCCTGTATCCTACCTCGCCTTCGTCTCTGTCAGGCCTTGCAGTACCCAAAGTTACAACTACAACATCGTTTTCAAGCTCGTTTACAGTATCAAATGGAAAATATTTTTTAAAATGCAGATACCCGGTGTTGCGATAGTCGTGGTTTCCTGATATTGCAATTATCTTTTTTGTCTCTAGCCTTGAGAGCAGTTTTTTGCATTTTTCATATTCTTTTGTGAGGCCCTCGTTTGTAAGATCGCCAGTTACTATGATTGCATCCGGCTTGAGCGAGTTTACCTCGTTTATTACCTGTTCAAATATGTCCTCTCTGAACTGGGCCCCAACATGAATGTCAGACAGTTGTACAATTATCATGTGTTTGTCTGTAAAAAAGTGCTAATTTAGTCTTGTTTTCAACACTCAATCTCCCTAACTTAACAAAAAATCCCACTTTCTTAACACCTTGAACAAGTTAAGGAAATAGACCTAAGAATGAACAGTGTCTTGAATTAAATACTCTTTTCCAATTCCAATCACTGACTTGGGTAAAAAAGCAACCGTGATCAAAGGCGACGGTATTGGTCCAGAAGTCGTAGACTCTATGCTCAAGGTTCTCAAAGAATGCAACACCCAAGTAGATCTTATACTTGCCGAGGCAGGCTCAGAGCAATGGCAAAAAAACGGAGAAAAAGACCAATCATACATTCCAGAAAAAACAATGCAGCTGCTTGAGAGTACCGACGCATGTTTTAAGGGCCCGACAACTACGGTACCAAAGCCTGGTGCGCCAAGAAGCGTCGCAGTAACACTACGACAAAAATTCGAGCTATATTCTAACATACGCCCAATTAAGACATACAAGCGCGTCACACCAAACCATGATCTGGATTTTGTCTGCTTTAGGGAGGCAACCGAGGGGCTCTACACCGGAATCGAGGTCCAGATTACAGAGGATGCCACAATAGCAATTCGAAAGATAACGAGGCAGGGCTGCAGAAGATTTGCAAACTCGGCAGTCTCTTGGGCAAAAAAATACCACATGAACAAACTAGTCGCAATAACAAAGCGCAATATACTCAAAGTAACCGACGGAATATTTCTTGATGAGATGTTATCTGCAGCAAAAACAGTTCCAGGCCTTGAGGTTCAGGAACTATACATTGACAACATGATGCAGCAGCTTGTAGTGAATCCATCACAATTCAACGGCGCAGTTCTTGCAAGCACCAATCTTTTCATGGATATTGTATCGGAGCTTGCGTCTGGTATAATCGGCTCAATTGGTCTTGTTTATTCATCTAATATGGGCGAAAGGTATGCTATGTTTGAGGCAGCACACGGTAGTGCGCCGTCGTTTAAGGGCCAAAATAAGGTAAATCCGACAGCAGCGGTTCTTTCCGGCGCATGGATGGTAGAGTACCTTGGGGAGCCACACATCAAAGACGCCATCTTTTCTGCAACAGAGCAGGTAATCAACGAAGGAAAATACGTAACATTTGACATCGGCGGAACTGCGACGACTACTCAGATGACTGATGAGATCTGCAAAATAGCAAAAACAAAACTAAGAAAGTAATTTTGAAAACTCGATCGTTTCTACAGAACTTATAATATACACATATCTTTACTAGTTGTTTTTTATGGCCTCGACCAGAATCAATTCTTCAAAAAACAATTTCTTTTTCGCCAAGACCCTAACTGTGAAACCAAGTGATTCTGTGTATGATAACAATTTTTGATAGTCCGCTAGCGAAGATGTCAGATACAGCATCCTGCCCCCGGATTTTACACAATTACGCGCAGATTCGATTATTTTGCGTGGAATAACAAGGCCTTCTGGGCCTCCGTCGACTGTTTTGTCTGATATGTTATCTGATGGCAGATATGGTAAATTACATACAACAAGATCAAATTTTGCAGAAAGTGCAGACGCACCATCGCAGCAAACCACATTCTGTATTCTGATTGGTTGATTTTTCAGAACCTCAAACTCAATGTCTGTTGCAATTACTGTGTCAAAGTTTTCCTCCAAGATCTTTGCAAGGTATCCAGAGCCAGTACCAATCTCCAAGACTGTCTGATCTTTCTCGTTTTTGATGTGATCTGCCAAAAAGAAAGTGTCTTCTGCAGGCACATAAACTTCAGACAATTTGTTTTGCAATCTTGATTATCTCCTCAACGTCTAGATCTTCTAGCCTTTTATCTGATTGGGTGTTTTTGCCAAATTTTTTGAGTATGCTGCCTATTGTCTTTCTTCTGTACGAAAACAATTTCTCTACTACATCGATTATCATGGGTGATACCTGCCTTTTTTTTGTCAGCAAAAGCACCACAGAATCGACCTTTGGTGGAGGCTCAAAGTTGTTCTTGCCCACAAAAAACACCTTTTGTATCTCAACGGCGTAATTTGCTATGACAGAAATTGCCCTCATCTGTTTTCTACCAGTAGCAAGTATCTTGTCTGCAAACTCTTTTTGAACCATAACTACTGCGCGCTCAAACTTTTTTTGCGCAAGCCACTCGATTGCTCTTTTACTCTCAGAGTACGGCAGATTCGACACAAAGACATCAAAATCAACATCTGCCTCAAAGCCGTCGCCGCACATCAGCTTAAGATTTGGAATCTGAGAAAATCTCAGAATTGCATCAGAGTATAACTGCTCGTCTGCCTCTATGGAAACTACGGATTTTGCTTTTTTGCACAGATGTGGAACCAGAACGCCTTTGCCTGTTCCAATCTCAAATACTGTGTCTTTTTTTGAAATGTGTGCAGAATCAACTATCTTGCTTGCAATATCTTGTGATAAAAGAAAGTGCTGCCCCAGTCGTCGTCTCTTCATTTTTTGACAAAGAGTGTTACCTTTACCTCGCCTGTAATCTCGTCCATTATTCTTTCGGCAATCTGTTTTTGTGGTTCTTTTAGGCCTACTCTTGTCTGCAAGTCATTAAAGTCTGCAAACTTTTGTCTTTCTCTTTCCTCAAGTATTGCCTTCATGTATGTCTTGCCGATTCCAGGAATCAACTCTAGTGCATGAATTCTTGGAGTCAGCGGTTGTGCGTTGTTGATATAGTCGACAAATCTTTTTTCGTTGTTCTTTACTATTGTGTTTACAACGTTTCGAAGCTCGCTTTGCGCAGCAGCAGATATGCTGTTGTAGTCAAGCTTGCCAAGAACAGACATTATCTTGGTGCGCCCCTCCTTTCCGATGTATATGCGCTCACCAATCTCAAACGTTGTATTCGGCATCCCGAGTACCTCAAGGAGTGTCAGTCTGTCCTCGCCAATTGCAGTAATTATGATGCCTTCCCTACCTCTAACGGTAGTTGACTTGCCGCGCGTGACATAGTCTAGGACATATGCGTACTCTTCATACTTACGTGGTGGACTAGAGCTCCTTTCCAAGAAAATCACTTTTCTATTCTAAGAGTTCCCCTTGAGTATTTGCAGAATTTTTTCTAGTGTTTCAGCAAGGATTAGTTTTTTCCATCCGAATGTGAATGCTCTCAGCTCTGCAAGCGAGCTTGGCATTATGTTTATGATTTCGACTGCCTCTTCCTCTGTTAGGCCGCATTCTTTTTTGAGTTCCTGTTTCATTTTTTTTGCAGCTTTTGCATCGACTTTGGCAAACTTGGTAACATAATCATAAGTCCATCTCTGGATCTGATCCATTTTCTCAGGATCCTCTTTTTCCAAAATCTCTTTAACTTCGGCCAACGATATTGGCTGGCTCTTTTTTACTTGTTCCATTTACTTTACCCCAAACGGTTTGATATGGTCCAATCTAGTGATTAAGGTTTTCGTCTTGTTACCTAGCTTTACATCCATGGTCACTGCGCGCCTTCCTATCGCGGTTATGGTGCCTACCTTTCCATGGTACCTTCTGTGAGGAATCGACTTGTGCTGTCTTGGATCTATGATTACTAGAGCTTGTTCTCCTACATTGTACTCTCTCATAAGAAATGCCACCCCGCGTGGCGCGTCCTTTGTCAGGGCCGCCCTCGACTTGTGTCTAAAACCATGAGAGCGTCCAGATGGCTTCTTAGTAGTCATAAAAAGAAGGGTTTTGAGCCCTTATTTTAAACTACAGCTATTCTTCTTCGGACTTTTTCTTCTTTTTTGTCTCATCCTCAGGATCGGCAATTCCTGCTTCGGTAACCGTAAAGATTACCTCTTCCTCTGGGTGATGAGGGCTGTCCACCATTCTGGCAATTCTCTTCTTGCCGGATTTTTTAAAGTAGATTCTATAGGTGCTAGTGTGTGCAACAACGTTTCCTCCAATCGGTTTTGTAGGGTCTCCAAAGAATACGTCAGGTGACGCCATTACTTGGTTTGTTGCAATTGCAGCACAGTTGTACGTCTCTGCAGTTCTGACTAAAAGATGCATGAACCTGTTGAGTCTTTGCTGCCTGTCAGATAGCGTGCCTCGTCCGAGGTACTCTGATCTGAACAGTCCTACTGCAGAGTCTGCAATTATCAGCTTGATGTTATGTTGCTCAATTATTGGACCTGCTTCTTCTAAAATCAGTGTTTGATGAGCACTGTTGTATGCCCGTGCCACTATGATGTTGTCAAGGACCTTTTCTGGATCCATTCCCTTTGCTTTTGCAATGGAAACGATTCTTTCGGGTCTGAAGGTGTTTTCTGTGTCAATATACAGTACTCCTCCGTTGAGGCCACCTTCTTCTTTTGGCTTTTGAACCATGACACACATAGTATGGCAAAACTGGGTTTTACCAGATCCAAATTCACCATAAACTTCAGTCAGTGCCTGGGTTTCAACTCCGCCGTCAAGCAGCTGGTCAAGACACTGAGTTGCAGTTGAGATCTTGCCGATGTCTTGTCTTCGTTTATAGATCTCTGTTGCAGTAACAAAGTCCTTTGTGATGAGGCCTTGCTCCATCAGAGTCTGCCGCGCTTTGGTTACGATCTTTTCTGCTGTCTCCCTATCCATGCCAGTAACTTCAGATACGTCTACCGGACCTCTGACAACTAGGTCCATAATACTGTGTATGCCTGCATCCATGAGTTTTTTCGTAGTCACAGGACCTACACCGTCAAGGCTGTCTAACCTTAAATCATCTATCATACCGTATTGTACCGTACCAGTACGTTATAAAGTTGTTGATAACCAAATTTTTGCCAAAGTTCAAAATTTTGTTCAATATTTGTAAACATCAAAGACACTATGTAAATTGCTTAAATGAACTTAAATCTCTTATCACGTGAGGCACACATATGAGATCAAACCGACAAACTTTGCCACACTCCCAGACGACAAAAAACTTGGTGCTCTGACAAAATTCTACAGGTTTCTTGCAGCGATCCAAAAACCGGCAAGAATAATTACACAAAAAGAATACCTCTCACTTGAGATCGGAGCAGACAAAAAACTATTACCGCTACATAGGACCTTTCTGATATCAGGTGAGTCACTTGAGCAAATCCTAGAACATACAGGCCATGAATATTCTCTCGACGCAAAGGAACCAAGATGGA
>JBBIVI010000056.1:0-8581 GCA_037439825.1 Candidatus Nitrosotenuis sp.
GCAGTGTTTGGAATCGCTGCAACATCTGCACCGCTCATTCCGTCTGTTATGTCTGCTATTTTGTCCAAGTTGACAAAGTCAAGATCGTTTTTGTCGGTAACTATTGGGATGTTCTTTGAAGATATCTCTAGTATCTGTCTTCTACTGTCCTTGTCTGGCATTGGGATCTGAATTATCTTGTCAAATCTTCCAGGTCGTAACAGCGCAGGATCTATCATGTCAGCTCTGTTTGTAGCTGCAAGGACTATGACACCATGGAGGTTCTCCATTCCGTCAAGTTCGGTTAAGAGCTGGCTTACGACGCGCTCAGTTACGGCAGTCTCGGCACCAGCTCCTCTTATTGGCGCAATCGAGTCTATCTCATCAAAGAAAATGACACACGGTGATGCCTGTCTTGCACGCCTGAAGATCTCACGGATTCCTCTTTCAGATTCACCAACCCATTTTGAGAGAAGCTCAGGACCCCTGACTGAGACAAAGTTTGCCTCGCTTTCTGTGGCAACTGCCTTAGCTAAGAGTGTCTTTCCGACGCCACTTGGTCCGTGAAGTAAGATTCCGCGGGGCATCTTGTGGCCTAGCTTGTCGTACAATGCAGGATACTTCATTGGCCATTCTACTGCTTCTTGCAGCTGTTGCTTTACCTCCTTTAGGCCGCCTATGTCGTCCCACTTGACATCTGGGTTTTCGATAAAGACCTCACGCATTCCAGATGGCGTGACCTCAATTAGTGCACGCT
Organism: Candidatus Nitrosotenuis sp.; assembly: GCA_037439825.1. Taxonomy (GTDB): domain Archaea; phylum Thermoproteota; class Nitrososphaeria; order Nitrososphaerales; family Nitrosopumilaceae; genus Nitrosotenuis. Next base: position 737 of record JBBIVI010000056.1, read on the forward strand.
GAAAATCATCGTTGTTTACAATAAGCTTGTCAAGTGTCTCAGGTGGAATCTTTTCATCCTCTAAATTCAATTCTGGTAACAGTCTTCTAAGACATTTCATTGCAGCTTCTTTGCACAAGTACTCCAAATCTGCGCCAACGTAGCCGTGGCTTACCGAGGCGATTTTATCTAAATCAACATAGTTTGGATCTGTTTCCTCTGTAACAAGAGGCATGTTACGAGTGTGTATGTTGAGTATGTCTTTTCGTCCTTTCTTGTCTGGAACCTTGATCTCAATTTCCCTGTCAAATCTACCTGGTCTTCGCAATGCAGGATCTATTGCGTTTGGCCTGTTAGTTGCTGCAATGACAATTACTTTGCCCCTTGCTTCCAGGCCGTCCATCAAAGATAGCATCTGTGATACTACACGTCGCTCTACTTCGCCTGTTACTTCTTCTCTTTTTGGCGCAATGGAATCGATTTCGTCTACGAAAATAATTGAAGGTGCCTTTTCTCTTGCTTCCTTGAAGATCTCCCTTAGTCTTGCTTCGCTTTCACCGTAAAACTTGGACATGATCTCAGGGCCTGAGATGCTGATAAAGTGGGCATTACTTTCATTTGCAACTGCCTTAGCTAAAAGTGTCTTACCGGTACCTGGGGGGCCATACAACAAGACACCCTTTGGAGCCTCAACACCCAGTTTTTCAAAGATCTCAGGGTGCCTTAGCGGAAGCTCAATCATCTCTCTTACTTTTTTAATCTCATCGGTTAGTCCTCCAATATCTTCGTATGTAACTTGGGGGACTCCCCTTAGTGTCTCACCTTTCTCTGCTATGTGGAATACTGTTTTTTGAGTGACAAGTACTGCGTCTGCTGCAGGAGTAACGCCAATTACTTGGAAGGTAAGGCGGCCTCCAAAATACGGAACCATTACGTTGTCGCCTTTGATGAGTGGGACGCTTTCAAGTGCGTCTGCAAGATATCTTTCATCAATTGGTGGTATTGCCTCAAGTGGAGCTACTACAACTTTTTCTGCTGCAACTGCTTTGATCTTTCTTACTGTAATGGTATCACCTATTGCAATTCCTGCGTTGTTTCTTCCAAGTCCGTCAATTCGTATGATGCCTTTACCCTCATCTGAAGGATACAAAGGAAGACATTTTGCAACGGTTCTGCGTTTACCTTTGATCTCTATTACATCGCCTGTTGACGCGTTTAGAGTGTCCATAGAATCATAATCAATTCGAGCTACGCCACGCCCAACATCTCTTGTATATGCCTCAAGTACCTTAAGTGAGAGGGCGTTTTGGCTCATAGCAATACCTTCTCAGCGTATTTTTTATATCTTTGTCGTAATTGATCCATGCAACAAGACACCAAAATACAAAGCTTAAAATCAATATCAAAAGACATCACCAAAAATGGGTAAGCGACCATTAGTGAGAAGGCGTGGCCGTGGAGGCATGCAATTTAGGGCAGCCTTTACTGGCAAGTTAGCACCAGCTAAATACCCATACTTTGATCTGTCCGAAGAACGCACAGCAACTGTCATTGATTTAGTTCATGAAAGAGGGCGTGACGCACCACTTGCTAGGGTTAGATTCGAGGACGGTTCAGTTTCTCTGATTCCAGCAGTGTTGGGGACAAAAATCGGCTCTACTATCAAATTCGGCCTCAACGCAGAGATCTCAAACGGCAATGTGATTAGCATTCAAAATATTCCAGACGGCACCATTGTCTGCAATGTGGAAAAACACTTTGGAGATGGTGGCAGCATTGCAAAGTCTGCAGGTGGCTCTGCCACAGTATTTTCACACAGCGTGGACGGCGTCACAATTAAACTTCCATCAGGTGCATTTACTACGCTTAACCCAAAAAACAGGGCAATGGTAGGAATCTTGGCAGGCGGTGGAACATCGGAAAGACCGTTTCTTAATGCAGGAAACAAATGGCGAAGATACAGATCAAAAGGCCACAAATATCCAATAGTCAGAGGTGTGGCTCAAGCAGCATATGTTCACCCACACGGCGGTGGAAGACACCAACATATGGGTGGGGGCGGAACGGTATCAAGAGATGCACCACCTGGCGCCAAAGTAGGAAGCATCGCCGCAAGAAAGACCGGACGGGCCAGAGTCAAAGAAAGAGTATAATCCTATTTTTCATTTTGAAATTAGTCGGATCGCTAAAAATCATAACAAAATTGATTAATGCCAAAGCGAGACTGTTTTTAAATGGGAAAACAACGTGTGCATCTTTTCATAAGTGGCAAGGTACAAGGAGTTTTTTTTCGTCAGGCAATGAAGGTGACCGCAAAAAAGAATCACGTAACTGGCTGGGTTAAGAATCTAAAGGATGGACGCGTCGAGGCCATAGTAGAAGGTGAAGACCTCAACGTAAGCAATGTAGTGGAATGGTGTCATGCGGGTCCTGCGAATGCCCGAGTCGAGGACGTTGAGATAAGAAACGAAAAATTCAAAGATGAATTTACCAAGTTCGATGTTTTGTATTAACGAATATTACTATACGCTTCCAAAATTAGATTTTTTATTTCATCAAGACTGTCGTTTGGCCTAACTGACAATGTTGAGAATGGTTCCTTTCTATTTTTCTGAATTTTTATAATTATGGAGTCTCGGTTCGGCTCCAAATCTGCAAACCACCTAAATGAAAGCGACTTTCCAAAGACGATTCTATGTGCGCGTACATCTTCAACAACATTTTTTCCAAGGGAAATACAGTATTCTCTTAAAGAGTCAAAAGCAGGAAATACCTGAGTTGGAATCTGTTTTTTAAAATCCTCATAGGTTCTTTTTTGGCCTAAAAACATATCATACATAAATTGCGTTACGCGTTAAATATCTAAAGTGGTAGTAGCTCTGCTGGTTCCAGTCCAGACAGGTAACCCCATCTCAAGGCGCACAAGATCCGCCACGTTGACGAAGTAGCGTGGGTACTTTGCCTTAGGATTGCTCCCTCCCGGACCTCATCCATTTCGGCAATTCGATCTTAAGCGTTATCCCTTCGGACAATCTCAGACCTGCATCCACCCGCTTCGGCGTGATTTCATTTCAGTACACCAAGCGGGAACTATCCATCTGGAGATTTATCCAGCAGTTACTGACCTCTGCATAGAGCCGGTTTCAGAGAAGGGCACGGCTAGCGCCCCGATCCTACCTACTACCGACTGTCTTACCACTTGATGATATATTTGAGTTAGGTTGATCTTTAAGGGAGACGATCATTTTGCATACGGAGCAGACATTGCTAGTGCACTCTGAGCCACAGTTGGAACACAGGGTTTTTTCTTTATAGTTTGACTCTCTTACAATTTGAGAGATCTTCAAAACAGAGCGGTACATGCTGTTTTTTATCCCGATGTGGCTGTTTTCTAATTTATTTAGAAATTCGCGGATCTCTGTTCGTATGCCTTCGTTCATGTGGGGACATGGTTCACTCTGAAACGGCAAATTATTTGTAAATGCGTAAAATACGATTTCTGATTCATAAATTTCACAAAATGGTTTTATTTTGCGCAAAGAGTTCTCTGAGGTATCTGGATCCATCCACCCGATCTTATTTGTGTCTCCAGAAAGTGTGTTGATCACAAAAGTTTGCAGAACATCATCTAGATTGTGGCCTGTGGCAATCACATCTGCACCAATCTGTCTTGCCGCATGATCCATTGCCCTTCTTCTGAACGTACCACATATCGAACACGAAGAAAGCTTTTCGTCGTCTCGCAACAAAAGTGACTCATCAAGTGTGAGATCAAACAATTCCTTATAGCTGTAAACGCTGTGCGTTACTCCAAGCTCGGCGCAGAATTTGTTGACGATCTCAAGCGCTTCTTCACGGTAACCCTGTATTCCCTCATCAATTGTTACTGCGTGTAACCTAAAGTTGTGGTTTTTTGACATTTTTGATAATACGTGCAACAAGGCAAGTGAATCCTTTCCGCCTGATACTGCAACGCAAACAAGCTGACCATTTTGAATCATGTTGTATTTTGAGATGGTTTTTGCAGCTTTTCTTAGGATGGAATTTGAAAAACACTCAGAGCAAAGGTTTTCGCCAGAATACTTTCTAGAATATACAGCAGTGTTTTGACACCTATCACACTTCATGGTTTCATTTTAAAAATCCTACATTTAACGCCTGCGTCGTCTAAATCAATTCTCTTCTACGTTCGGTTCTGCTGCATCTACGGAGGACTTAAAATGTCAGCCCCCTAGATTACACAAAACCAGAAAGAGTACATCTAAAATAGGCAGCTTAGATTGTAAACCAGCCTGATTTCATGTATGATAACGCAATGTTGAGGCCAAACAGGCTGAAAGTAAATGCATAGATTGCCCACATGGTTCTATTTACTGCAATATCTGAGAGCTTCTTGTCAATTATGCTGTGTATGAACTTACCCCCATCAAGAATCGGAAGCGGAAGCATATTGATTATTCCAATGAAAAACGAGATCATCCAAAGCCACAGCAAAAACATGGAAAGCTCAGGACTCTTCCATTCAATAAAGTTGTAAATTGGCTTGTACGTGCCGGAATTGTCGCGAATTATTCCGATGAGTCCTTTGGTTGGGTCATCAGGAGATGGCATGACCTGAACTTGATATTCAAGTTGTTGGCCCCCTCGGAGCAAAGTTACCGTGGCAGTGTCCCCTGGCGCAAGCTTTACTCTGGCAAAGTCAATTGGTGTGACTATCGGGATATTGTTAATCGATGTGATGATGTCCCCTGACATCAAGCCCGCTTTTTGGGCACCGCTTTCTTCCATCACTGAGATTATTGTAACTCCTTGTGGAATCTCATAAAATGCACTTCGGATCGGCTCTGGTACAATGATTGCAAAAAACGGGTTGGTAAGTAATATTGCACCAAGAGCCAGTGCGAAAATGACATTTGATGTCGCGCCTGCACCAATTACCCGTAGCTTTGAGATCTTTTTTGCCTTGTTGAATTCTTCGTCATCAGGTTCTACAAAGCCTGCAAACATTGCAATGAATATGGCAAATCCGCCCGTTTTGATTTTAATTTTTTCAAGAGTGGCAACAATTCCATGCGCACCCTCATGTATGATCAATACGATTGGAATTGAAAGAAGAAAATACAAAATCGCAGAAGACGATGTAAGTGTCACGCCTGGAATCAGCACTGTAAGCTCTGCAAACTCTGCTGGCTTGTCAAAAAATTTTGTGATATTATCAATCAGAAACCAAAAACCAAATCCCATCATGATAAAACCGGCAACCACGCTTACATCTGCAAAGACGCGAATTCCTCTGCGGGTTCGACTCAATATCTTGGTGAGTGCTACCTGTACCTGAGTATTCTTGTATGTGAGGCTGTACGGCTTTATCTCAAAGCCGTGTTTTTCCAGCTTGAGTGCCTTTGTTATCCCAAGTATGATCCCCCAAGCTATTAACACATAGATTATAGCATTTTGCGATAAAAAATCTAAAGCCAAATTAATTACATTCCATATTATTATCATTTATAAAAATGAAGCGAGTGATTTTTACTTGATATGAAAGCTTCACCATGTTTCTACTCTCAAATCAGGAACCCGATAATCCTATGAAACCAGTACTGATTGTATCTACATACCCAGACAAAAAATCAATCTCAAAAATTGCAAACAAGCTTGTAAAGAACAAAATAGCTGCATGCGTCAACATAACAAAGATCTCATCAATTTATTCTTGGCAAGGCAAAATAGAAAACACAGATGAGTTTCTGGCCATATTCAAAACCACACAAAAAAACAGACTCAAGTTAAAAGCCATGATAAAAAACACTCACCCCTACAAAGTACCGGAGATAGCCGAATTGGATGTAATGGCCATCAACAAGCCGTACCTACAGTGGCTTGTGGACTCTACAAGCTAGGGATCTACCGGGAATCTAAGAAGCGAAACCATGCCGCCAAGCCCTGATACTTGGAGGCCGATGTCTGTGCTTGAGTCAAGGGCGTAAACTTGGACGCCTTTTGATTCTGCCTCATTGAGAAACTCTATTACTTCGTCTTCGTTGTGTGTTTGAATTATCTTGTCTGAAAACACCAGTGACTCTACTGCACCAAACTGGTTTGCCTTTTTTGTTTCCTCAAAACCCATTGTGAATTTTCTGCTTTTTGTGTTTGCTTTCATCATGACATCTTCTAGAATTTCGGCAACTTTGGCAAGTTTGCTTTGGCCAAGTATCTGTCGCATCGATTTTGATTTGATGAATGTATAGATTCCATCTTCGCCTCCAGAATCGATTCCATCTATTATCTCGATTTTGTGTTTTTTTGCAATGGGTGATTTTTGCAAGAAATTGCCAAACTGTCTTTTTGTCTCGCCTGGGCCAAAAATTATGATGATGTCATTTTCCTTTAATGTTGTCTGTAGCGCTTTTGAGACGTTTTCAAAAAATGTTTGAATATTGAAGCTTGTTTTGTATTGCTTTCCACTTGAGCCAGAATACAAATTCTGCATAAGCTGCAAGTGCGTACCTTTTAGCTTTCCAATACCACAGTCTGTCTTGTCTATTGCAATTAGGATAAAACCAAAGCTTTCGTCCCTAGTTTTAATCAGCTTGAGCTCAAATGGCTGCCATTTTTTTTTGACAACATTGAGTGAATCACCTATGTGGATCAAAAGTGAGTGGTGAACACCTTTTGATACTGCCTCGTTGCTTGACTCCAGGATGGTGCCGTGAACCCGCAGTCTGTCAAACACTGAATCAAGTGTTAACTTTTCGACTTCAAGTGAGATTCTAATTTTTATGCGCTCGCCTCGGTCTGGCCTTGCAAAATCTTTTTCCTGCTTGATTACACGCGTTGTATCTGAGATTATCTTGTCTCCTTTTTTTATTATTCTCCGAAGCGCTAATAGATCATCTGGCTCTTCTACCAAAAACGAGACAGTCGAATCATCAATAATTTTTGTAATCATGTAAAAGGTAATCTTGTGGAAAATATTAAACAGTACTTGTGTTTTCCAGATTCTTTTTCTTAAGATAGCTGTCTACCCATTCCGGGGTTATGACGCCGCCTTCTGCCAAGTTGACAAGCGAATTTGGCGATGCTTCGCCGGTTACCTTGCCACCCTTCCTTCTTATCTGCCTCCACTTGAGTGTGGTGTTGCCGCTTTTGGAATTGTAAATTATGCCAAGTACGTCCCGGGCATTCACAAATGTAATGTCTCGAATCTTCTTGAGTGTGACCTTGTCTGCAGCCTCTACGTATATTGAGCCAAGCGCTTCTTCGCGCTCTGGAAATACCTCTGGGTCTTCTACGTAACCACGAGGAATATACGAGCTACAGGTGCTTGCAATTATGAACCTCCTAAAGCTCTCAAGTGATGCTGGGACGTCTATTGCTACCATTGACTATATTGCCTACTCTGGCTTTAAAAATCAACCGAGATATCGCATCATTACTTCGTGAACTACTGCCTGACAACTCCGGTGGTCTTCTCGCCTCGATTTGATAAAGCATGGCAACAGAAATGTGCAGACTACAATGATCCAGGTTGCAAATACTACTGCAAGAACAGATCACAGAATGAAACAGTTCTATCTAAGAATTAGAGATACAGGCACAACATGGCAATATCGTATGTAGCAAACAATTTGATGACCATCACATGGCACATACTGACACACAAAAAACTGTATAACGAGAGAAAAGGTAATCTTTACAAGAAAAATCTTAAGAGGATGGAAACAGACACCATACCTGCTTGCTGCCTGAAATATGACGTTGAGTTTGCAATATGAGCGGATTGAATATTGCTTTAGCTGAGGGTGTGTATCTTGATAGTTTTTTCATGGTGTGGCAGTTGTTTTCCAGTCCTATTCTGATGCAGTA
>JBBIVI010000057.1:0-7084 GCA_037439825.1 Candidatus Nitrosotenuis sp.
TCCTTTTCTAACCAGACGTAAAAATATGCTCTAGAATTCTCCAAGATAATGTTAGGGGCTACTGCGATTCTTACAGTAGCTTCGTCTTGAATCTTTGTTATGTGTGCATGACCTGTCTTAAGACCTTGGGCTGTAGCAAAAACTTCGCCTGAACCCCTTATGTTTGCGATAAATTTTGCATAATGGGTTCCGTTTTTGATTAGAACCTCCTCATCTACTGATAACATCGCAGTGGATCTGAGAGTGACCGATGTGTCCTTTGAGACTGTGGCAGGTGATCCTCGTGCGTCAACTGATAACACATATCCAATTATTGTGTCTGCTTTGGTTTTGTTGGATGCAAACAGAACCAAGAGGGCAGTTGGTACCACATCTGATGAATGTATTTTGGTTAATACAGTTGATGTCTTTCCGTCAACTGCTGCAAATACGTGGGCAGTTCCTTCGTGATGTGTCTTGATCTCAAAAATACCGTGATTCTGAAATGGCAACACCGTGACAGAGTTAGGTACAGAAAGTATGCTTGGATCATCAACTGAAAGTATGATCGTGCGGCCAGAAGAGGGTGCGCTGTCTAAAACAACAACTCCTTCATAGGATTCCGCTGTGATCATGTTTTGCGGTATCCAGATATTCGTCTGAGCAAAAACTGATGTAGAGTAAAACGAAACAATTGGTATCAACAATATGAGAAAAAACTCTCTCACAAACCAAAAAACTGTTCAGGATATAAGCTAATCAGAGAGTAATTGATTCGTTGATTGTAACTGTTTTCACACTTTGGTGCCACTGTTTGAAATAGTCCTCATGTGTGGTGTGTATCGGTATCACATTCTTTGCTTTTGTCTCTTGTACGACGTATCTTATCTGATCTTTTGAGCCGTGCCCGGAAACATGGGTCACATTCCAATTATCGTCTTTTCGCAAAAGGCCAAAATGTACCAACCAACGTTTTATTCTCGTGTGATCAAACCTCATTTCATCATCAAAGGGCTCAGTGGATGATCTTATGTAACTTGAGCCTTCCTGGGGTCTTACATCTATTAGCTCTTGGAGTCTATAGTCGCTGCAATAAAACATGTATTCTTGCTGCTTTGATGAGATGTCTCTGTAATCTACAGAGTTCGCCCTATCGATGAATTGGCGTTCCCAGACATCGTAGTCGTTTAGAATCTGCTTATCGGTCCAGTACTCCCTGTCTTTGTCTATGAGTCCCCATGACTTGCGTGGTACATATATTCGGATCACTGGATCGTCTGGGCTTGGGTATACTCCCTTGTACTTTTCAGATTGTTCGAATAATTTCAATAAATATGCCTGCTTTAAGTCAATTACGAGTGTGCGGTTTGTCTGTTTGGCTGCATGATAAAACGACAACAATCTGTCAAGATCTCGTGTAGGATATGACACTACGATTAACTTCTTTGTTGAATTTACGATGTCTTTAACATCTTTTTCTACGTCAAACTCGGTAGGAGAGGAATTATATTCGATGCGGGTCCCCTCACACAAAATATGATCTATGTCTGAGTCTGCGCATTTTTCTACAAATGTCTCGCTTTCTTGTTTTCTTCTTCCAAGAAAACGTAGATCCGCTGTGTATGCAACAGAGCCACGTGAGGTGTGTAAAACAAATCCACATACGCCGGGAAGGGAATGGTCAACAGGTATTGGTTCGACCTCGATTGAGTCTATGTTGAATTTTTTGTAGGGGATCAGAGTTTGAATCTCTCGTCGGATAACTTGGCGATTTTTGTCGTCTTTTGCTCTACTTATCTCCCCCTTGGTATTTTCATAAACTCTAAAATTTTCTTTATACGTGACGTATTCTTCGTGGCTTCCTGTATCCTGCAATGCCTGCATGATCAACTTGGTAGCCTCTGTACAATAAATTGGGATCTCAGGTCTCAGATAGTGTATGTATGAGGCATGATCTACATGCGCATGGGTAAGCAGCACTGCATTTACTGACGTCTCTTTTTTGTGATCGTCGACTCCCATATGCCTTGAATAGTCTTTTCTATAAACGCCGTCGAGTTTTGGAAGAAGGCCGAACTCAAACAAATCACCCATCCCATTAAAAGCTCTTGGCTGCAAGAACTCGGAGTAAAAGTTGTTTGCTTTTCCCATCTGCATTCCAAAGTCTAGAAAGATTCTAGTGCCCTTGTCCTCTACAAGAAACTTGTTTCCACCAATTTCGTTGATTCCGCCATAAAACGTTATGTTAGTCACACACTGATTTTTGGTAAATTCTTAAAAAAGCTGCTGGTGGATTTACTCCTTAAAAAATCTCCCAAATTATGGAGTGATGACAAGTCCGTATCTTGTTGCCGCAGTAAGTATGTCTACACTCATAGCTCTGACAGCAATTTCTACTGTCTCATCAAATCAGATGAACTGGTCACTTACTGCGCAGCAGGCCATGAACATACAGGCAGACAAGGCATCAGAAAATATCTCGCTTGTCATAAAAAACAACACACTTGATGTCAAAAACAACATAATGAAAGCATCGGTTCTACAAGAGTTCAGAATTATGGATGGTGGTGGAAACATGCTGGGAAAGATTGACTATTCATCAGGGGGAGGCTATACTCTTGGTGCATTTGAGAACATCAAAATGTATCCAGCAAATTTTTCACAACTTGACTTTGTCGACAAAAAAATCGTCGTGATTACAGATCTTGGAAACGTCTTTTCCTCATTGACTCAAGATGGGATCACCGAGTCCGAAGGTGGCGGCAAGGCAATGATAAACGGCATGGGGATTAATTCTAGAATAATACAGGTAGAACAGGCAGGAAAGCTCAACTATGGTCAGGGTATGGTGGGAAGACAAGAGTCGCTTGAACCATACAAAATAGTTCCGTCTACGACAAATTTTGCCGCAGAGATTCTCGAAAACGAGCCAAACATCACACTTTCCATTCCTAGATTTAACACAAAATTTAGGTACGATAACATTACACAAACTCTCCAAGATATAGGAGGTACAATACCAAACATTCTTGGATATTCGCAAAGCAGAACGGTTGGAGGCACTGCTACCACAACTATGTTGGATGGAATAGTTGTTTCAGGAACCGGAACGACAATTATGAAGCTAAATAATTACCAAAACTCAGATCTTGTCCTAGAAGGTACAGTTCCTTCTGGAGCAAGCCTGTATGTTGGAACAGGGATCCAGTACGACTATCTTGTGGTTCCATATCATCCCACGTATGGATACCAAATATGGTCTGGCAACCTACCATCGCCGATCTACTCGCAAAATGGCTGTACGTATGCAAATGGGGCAGGCTACAACTGCCATGCGTCATGGACGTATACTAGGACCTTTTCACCGTCTCTGACTGTAAGCTCACAGGCAAACTACAACTCGTATTATGCGACTTGGCCATTTACTATACAAAGTGGGATGCAGAATCCAACTACATACTCGATTAACTCAATTAGGATGGTAGCTGGTGCTTCAAGTGGTTGGGGCTCATGCGGCTCTTGTTATCCGACTACCTCACCGGTCCCATCTGGGTATGCGCACTTTGTGTATGACAAAGAGGTTGTAATGCAAAATAAAATCGATCTCAGTGGAAACTTTCAAACAACTTTTGCGTTTGAGCAAGCAAAACAATACTATGTGGTCGCAAAACCAAACGGGGGCACAATAACCATCCGTGGTTCTGCATTTGATCCTCAGACGACGCCGATGCTTCAGATAGAAAATCTTCCTGCAAACATACCATTCCAAATTGAAAAAAATGGCAAAGTCGCAGTTTCTGGAATGGTAAACTATGATGGCAGAATTATTGTTTATGCGTCAGAATTTACAGTCAACGATGTTTCAGCTGGAGGAATTTTACGCATGTATCCATCTGCCCTCGCATACAGGGGGCCATTTAGTACAGTGGTATTTGATAACCTCAATCACCAAGCAATTCACATTCCTACATCGGAGGACAGGATCTATGTTGTACATGCGTACGTCAGTATTCCTGTGGTGGGTCAGATTCAAGTCACAGACGTGTATCTGGACAACCAACTGGAACTAGATTATCTTGAGGGCAACTACACTACCGGCAATAAAATCAGGATTCCTGTAATTCCAGGATACCATGACATCAACATGAAGATCAACGGCGTGTCAACTACTACAGTGATTGCAAACATTCTGGGCGGAGGTGGGCTCAAAGTCGTAGAACCGAATTCATCTACTATTACAAACTATGCAGAAGATCAAACAATATCATCCATTTCGTCTACTGTTGGCTCTGTATCTTACGTGATTGCAACTACTGAGGGGATCATGACTGCGTCCATTACGGCTACGATCTCGGGGGACTCTGAAATTCAAAATTACGCACACTTTGGCGCTCCGCCTGCTCCACCTCCACCTCCACCTCCAAGAGACCCACTCAAAGCATACGTAGATGTCTACAAAAATGGAATCTTAGTCAAGCAGCAGCAGATCTACTTTAACTCAAATCCAATTATACAAAACACGGGCCAGGTCCTGGGCACAGTGTCTTCAGTAACTGCCAAGTATGTCTATTCGCAGACCGTAATTAATGGAGTAATTACGACAACGGTGTTTCCAGGAGACATGATGGAGTTTTACCTGTATGCAAACATCCAAGCAGACGGCTCTGTCCCGCCGATTCCTTCCGGATCTGTATTTTATCATTATTCGGGGCAGGGACATGCCACTGCCACGATTCACGGAGGAAGCATTCTTGCATCTTAGACGCGCATTTGGTTTGTGTATTTTCTGTGTTTGTATATCGCATACACTATGATCCAGTATGCAAAAAACCAAAAAATATTCACAGGATGATTCAGCTGGTACTGTCCTAATGTCTCAAGATGATAATACCACACATCGCCTACTGCGTTTGCCAGATTTCCAAACAACAATATCAACCAAGCTTTTCCTATGAGGCCGCCCCTAAAAAGAAAAACACCATAAACAGTGATTGGAATACTAATTGAAGGTAAAACGACAAAAGCAAGGCCGTAATAAAACTCAAAGTTCAACTCTGAGCTTTGTGAGATAGACAACAAAAAATATGACGAAAATATGGCCATTCCAAGGCATATCATCCACAAAATGGATCTTTTTTTGATTTTTGACTCGAAATATCGTATGTTGATTACCATGTGAGCTATGATGAAAGGATATGCCAACATGAAGAAGGGATCTGCTATCGAAGGATATGGATCCTCATATGTAACAAAGTCTTGGATTGTGTATATTGTCTCTCCGACAAATATGAAAAAATATCCTGCTCCCAAAACGATGAAGGAGCGACCAAAAACTTTACTCTGTGAATAAGTACTACCTACAAATATTGCTGCAAGTGCTGTGGCAAACGCCGAAGTCTCCGTGAACTGCTGTGTGATAAAATCGGCCAATATGTCTTGCTGCATTGTTATGCCAAAATGAAAAGCAGAAACAATGCCAATTAATGCCACAATCAACCAAAAATTGATGTTCCCTTCCAGATTGTCTGGTACAGCCCGAGGGCTTTCCATTACACAAGTTAGTGATTCAACAAGATAAGACTTCGGGTTTATACATAAAAAAGGACTAACCTCTCATGCCAAAACCGACTAGAACAGAATAACAACCAAGGCCGCAATCCTCACAAATTGGCTTCATTGAATCTTTTTCTGCACTACCAATGCAACAAGGTATTTTTTCTCGCCCCATGTGGTCTACTGATAGAATGGCCCATGTGGGGCAGTCTACTGGTGTGGTACCATTTCCGCCCCAACTCTTCTTCATTAGTTCTAGCTGACTTGGTGGATTTATGATATAATCGCCAAGATCCTTTCTTAATGCGATGATTTCGTCTATTACTTTTGTCCGCTCTGAACCAAATGGCATCCACAGAGGATCACCTTTTGCAAACGGCGTGTGGAATTGGAATCCTATCTTGTTGGAATAGTTCTTCCATTCTTTGATTACGTCCTTGACTGTCATGTAGTTTAACGAGTTTATCGTCATGGTTATCCAGATGTCTTTGTATGCCTTTGCGCCGTTTTTTTGGACATAGTCTATGATATTTTTTCGTGTGGCGTCGTACGAACCCTCACCACGTATCCTGTCGTGGATCTCGCGCGTACCATCAATTGAGATCCAGTAAAAGTAAATGTCCTTGTATTTTTTGAGTGGTCTTGTACCGTTTGTAACAAGGCAGATTCGTTTTGGGAACTCGTTTATGAACAATTCTACTACGTCTGGTCGTAATGTTGGTTCGCCGCCTACAAGCGTGATGATAAAGACATGGTTTTTTTTGAATTTATTTTCGATTATCTCTTTCCACTGATCTACTGTGAGCTCCTCGTTTTCCTTCCTGTTTAGCCACCAGTAACAATGGGTACAGTGAAGGTTGCATACGTTGATAATGTCTGCTGAGCCATACAGCGGACTTTTTTTATTGAAGAGTTTGTATGCGGCATATTTGGTAAACAAATGAAAATAGCATGGCGTTTCTTGGATGATCTGCCTAAATCCCCTACCCATTATCTCCGTGCTACATCACACCCCTGTAAAAAATCAAAAATCTCTCATATTGTTTTTGTGGTTTTAGGTACTTAAGGTTGGTGCACAGAAAATGCGATTAGTTATTATTTAGTGAGGATGAGCCCAAATCATGTCAGAAATAAGGAAAATGTATCCGTGCACTTGCTCTGACTGTGGCAAGCAAACAGAGGTACCTTTCCAACCAAAAGAGGGCAGACCAGTTTACTGTCGTGAATGCCTACCAAAACATCGTACACAAAGAAGATTTTAGGATTAAAGGCTTAAAGTAGTTCTTGTGTGATTTTATTTTTTATTTTATATTTCTAGAATCTTTGCTTTGTTATCTCTAGTTTGCCCTTCATCCAGGGGTGCGGCTCGCAGTGGTAGTCGACTTCTACAGCTTCAGTAAAGAGGAACTCGTATGTAGCACCAGGCATGATGACTCCAGGTGAACCAAAGTCTCCTGAATACGAGTCTGCATATCTGTGGTCTGGTGTGACCGTGTGGGCAGTATCATCCATGTTGGTCCAGATTACCTTGTTGTCTATTCCAAGCTGTATG
>JBBIVI010000057.1:7094-8455 GCA_037439825.1 Candidatus Nitrosotenuis sp.
AGCTTTGGCACAAAGTTATCCTTTTGTTCCTGGTTTGCAGATCCTTTGATGATGTCTATTTTTGTCTCTCCTACCGGTTCTAGTATCTCATGTGAAACCTTTGGCTTGGCAGTGGCCTCTGGAAGATAGTATAATTGGTAATAAGAAACACCTATAGCTACACCAACAATCATGGTTATGATTCCAATTCCATAAGCATGGGAGGATGTTGGTTTGATGCTCAACTATCAGACGAGATTTATCTGTGATATAAAAAGGTATTATGACTTGATCTATTCATAATCTTGATTCGTTGAAACAATGAGATCTGTGGCTTGGCCTGTCTACCGGTCATCAAAAACAAGTTGAGTTTTTCTGCAAGTCTGTAGTATGGGGAATACTGGGACACAGAAATTTCTGGCATGAAAGAGATTCTGTTGATGGAATGATTCTAGGTTTGTTTGTATAAATAAAACAACCAAGGAATAATGAGGATTTTCGACCCAAGTTTATCATGAAGTTAAGGACTAGGCTTATTGTAATTTCGGCCGTCTTGGTAATGATATCTGTAGGACTTACATCATATTTTACTTTCCAGTATGTTGAAGATGCAATAACCAAGTCGGCAATACATGAAATGACAAATGTCTTGCAGCAAAAAGAAAATCAGATTGAAACGTTGCATGCAAGAGCTACCGAAGATCTGGTATATACTCTAAAAAACCCTCTCTTTGAGGAGTATTTCGAGCTGCCGGAGACGAAATCCGGAAATATTTACAAAGACGGGGTAATGCAGTTTACACCAAGACAAAATGAGCTAAAGATAAAGTTAGAGCAGGCAATCTATAATTTTCAAGAAAAATTCCAAGTTGATGAAACATGCTTGATTGACACAACGGGTCAAGAACACGCAAGGCTGGTCTTGACAAAAATAGCTCCAAACGAGGATCTTTCTGCAGAAGAGGCAGACACTCCGTTTTTTGCACCTTCATTTCAAAAAGAAGAATTACAAGTGCATGTCCAGTATCCATATGTTTCGCCTGATACCAACAGGTGGGTTTTTGCTTACACTTCACCAGTAGTTTTGGGGAGCGGACAAAAGGCGGCAATATATCATTTTGAGATGCCGATTCTGGTTTTTCAGAACTTGATAAAAACACAAGAAGGTAGAATGTACGTCATAGATCCAAATGGATTTGTCGTGGCCGATTCAAATCATGTATATGAACAAGAAAATGTCCCTCTGATCCCAGAAGAATATTTTCCATCACTTGACTCTATTTCAAAATCCAAAGACTTTGTATCGCTTGTAGAAAAAATTCAAAATTCTCCAAGTGGTGTTGACTCGTATTGGGATAACGGGGATCTTTACCACATAGTGT
>JBBIVI010000058.1:0-8096 GCA_037439825.1 Candidatus Nitrosotenuis sp.
AGACACAAAAAAGAACTCTCTTTTCTAGGGATTTCGTCTGCAGAACACTTTCATGCAATAAACGTGCATTCCAGATTTTCTACTTTGTGTAGTGTACTTGAGGTGTGCAAATTCGCGCAGGACGAAAATACCAAGATGGATCTTAGCTCAGACGACTTTCAAAATATCTTCTTAGATGATATGGTCAGCGGCTTGTACGATCTGCGTTCTCTTGGAACCTCGTTTGAGGGCGCTAACACATTGATGTACCTAATTAATGGAAGCCTCAAAGGCATAGACGGATACATAAAAAGACTCATCGACGAAATTAGGGCAACCTTAAAGAAAAATGATCTAAAAGCAAGCAGAACAAAAATCGCACTCTCTTGGTCACTAGATCAACATGAAATGCGTGGAGACAAAATAGAAATGTTACAAAGCCTAATCACGAAACTCAGGGACTACATAGGTGACGTTGAAGCGTTTAATGATCCAAACTTGGATTTATTTCACAACGACAAGACCACAATTCTGGTCATCTGCTCCAAGGCAGACTATGAGCACCTAAAAAAGAAGCGTGACAACGACCTCATAATAATAAAGGGAAACCCACTCTGCGAAATATCACACAAAGAATAAAACTAGAACACAAAAAAATTACTTGTCTTGTCGGAACAAAATGATACTGAATCAGAGGCTCAGGAAATACAAATCAGTGAAGATGCTGCACAACAAAACGATAAACTCATCGAAGAGCTAAAACAAAACCTTGCATCATGCGAAGATAAACTAAAACGCTCCCTTGCTGATTTTATCAATCTTGAGCGAAAAACAAAAACCGACATAGAAAATGGGGTAAATGAAAAGCTTGATAAATTCATACTGAAATTTCTTACAATTTACGATGATCTGGCAAGGGCCACTCAAATACTAAAAAAAGAAAATCCGAATGCACAAGGTCTTGACTCTATTCTAAAAAATATTGATTCTCTATTGGCAGAATACGGCGTTACCCCAATTGAGGCATTAGGTGAGATTTTTGATCCAAATCTTCATGAAGCAATCTCTGTAGTGGAAGATGATGGTCTAGATGATAACACTATTACAAAAGAAATAAGGAAGGGATATATTTCTCATAATAGGACGCTTAGACCGACACTAGTAGAAATATCAAAAAAATCACAGTCAAAATAATCTAAGGTGAAAAAATGGCAAAAATAATTGGAATTGATTTGGGAACAAGCAACTCCGCAGCAGCGGTAATGATGGGAGGCAAGCCTGTGCTGATTCCTGCAGCAGAAGGCACATCGATTGGAGGAAAGGCATTTCCGTCGGTAGTCGCCTTTACAAAGGACGGTCAGCTTCTAGTCGGTGAGCCAGCACGAAGACAAGCAGTAACAAATCCAGACAACACGATCATTGCTGCAAAAAGAAAGATGGGCAGTGACTACGTCTTCAAAGTACAAGGAAAAGAGTACAAACCACAACAGATTTCCGCGTTCATATTACAAAAAATCAAAAAAGACGCAGAGGCGTTCTTGGGTGAAAAAGTCGAAAAGGCAGTCATTACGGTTCCGGCATATTTTGATGACAACCAAAGACAGGCAACAAAAGACGCAGGCACAATTGCAGGCCTCAACGTTGTACGAATAATTAACGAACCAACAGCCGCTTCCCTTGCATTTGGCTTAGACAAAGCAGGCCAAGAAATGAAGATACTTGTCTTTGATCTGGGAGGAGGAACACTTGATGTTACAATTATGGAGATGGGCGGGGGTGTCTTCGAAGTACTAAGCACTTCTGGTGACACACAGCTTGGAGGCACCGACATGGACAAAGTACTAATTGATTACGTCGTAAACGAGTTTCGCAAAACCACGGGAATAGATCTTAGTAAAGATAGTACTGCAATGACGAGGGTAAGAGAGGCCGCAGAGAAAGCAAAGATAGAGCTTTCCACAGTAATGGAAACGGACATCAATCTTCCTTTCATTTCATATGATCCGTCATCGGGACCAAAAAATCTTGAACTCAAGCTAACACGAGCCAAATTTGAAGAACTCATCAGGCCAATAGTGGAGAGGTGTCGTTCCTCAATTGACAACGCGTTGCGTGATGCGAAGCTTAACACCTCAGACATTTCAAAAATCGTACTTGTTGGGGGCCCAACTAGAATCCCACTCGTGAAAAAATTTGTAGGTGATGTCATAGGCAAAAATCCAGAATCCGGAGTTGACCCAATGGAAGCAGTAGCCATGGGCGCAGCAATCCAAGCAGGAATAATTGCAGGCGATGTAACAAGTGATATCGTACTACTTGATGTAACC
The DNA here is from genome assembly GCA_037439825.1 of Candidatus Nitrosotenuis sp. Classification (GTDB taxonomy): domain Archaea; phylum Thermoproteota; class Nitrososphaeria; order Nitrososphaerales; family Nitrosopumilaceae; genus Nitrosotenuis. The sequence goes on from JBBIVI010000058.1 coordinate 2,307, forward strand.
CCGCTTACTCTGGGCGTTGAGACATTGGGTGGCCTAAGAGAACCACTCATAGAAAGAAATACCACTATTCCTACTTCAAAGACCAAAATCTTTACAACCGCAGCAGACAACCAAACAGCAGTTACTATCCATGTTGTCCAAGGTGAAAGGCCTATGGCAGCAGACAATGTGTCCCTTGGAAGCTTCAATCTGACTGGACTTCCACCAGCACCAAGAGGAATACCACAAATTGAAGTCAAATTTGACATTGATGCAAACGGAATACTAAACGTAACAGCAAAGGATCTTGGCACCAAGAAGGAAGCAAAAATAACCATTCAGGCAGGTTCCAAACTCTCAAAAGATGAAATCGAGAAACTAAAACAAGACGCAGAAAAATTCGCAGAAGAGGACAAGAAGAAAAAAGAGGCAGTGGACATTCGCAACGAGGCAGAAAGTTTTGTCTATACTACGGAAAAATTGCTGACACAAGATCTTAAGGACAAGCTGACGCAGGAACAGGGAGTCAAGATTGCGGAAGCGGTAAAGGAGTTAAAAGAAGTTCTCGACAAAAGCCCAGAAGAGATCAAACCAAAACTTGATGCGCTAAAGACGCTGGTAAACCAAATAACTACTGAGCTTTACAAAAACGTGAGCCCACCACCAGGCCAAGAACAACAATCTGGATCCACAGGATCTTCGGAACAAACGACTCAGGGCCAAGGTCCAACAAGCTAATTTATGCTCAGCATTGCTAGTAGAATAGGAAATGTCTGCAAAAAGAGACTATTATGAGGTATTGGGAGTTTCAAAATCAGATTCTACTGACACAATAAAATCACAATATAGAAAACTTGCACTAAAGTTTCATCCTGATAGAAACAAGTCTCCAGAAGCAGCAGAACACTTCAAGGAGATCTCTGAGGCGTATGCGGTTCTTTCCGATCCAGAAAAACGCAAAGTATACGACCAGTATGGGCACGCAGGCCTTGAAGGAAGGTACTCCACCGAAGACATATTCCAAGGAGCAAGAGGCAATTTTGATGATGTGTTTTCAAACTTTGGCTTTGGTGGATTTGATTCGATCTTTGAGTCTTTGTTTGGAAGAGGAGGTTTCGGGGGATTTGCAAGACAAAAAGGCGATGACATACTATACGAAACTAGCATAACACTTGAGGATGTTTTCAGCGGAAAAAGACTCGATATAGATGTAAAGAAAAATGTAGATTGCAATACGTGCAAAGGATCCGGCTGTGCTCCCGGCACAAGATCAGAGACATGTCCTGGCTGCAGAGGCCAAGGCCAAGTACGAATTACGCGCAATATGGGATTTTCAACATTTGTTACAGTACAGCCATGTAGCAAATGTGGTGGTGAGGGTAAATTTATCCCAAAACCCTGCTCCGATTGTAGAGGCACAGGCAAGATAAAAGGAACAAAACACCTCTCATTTGACATCCCACCTGGCATCGATAGCGGCGACTATGTGATACACGGCGAAGGTGAATCAATTCCACACGGAGCAAATGGGGACTTGATTGTTAGAGTCCGAGTCAAACCACACCCATTCTTTAAACGGGATGGCGCAGACATCTTCTACGATGCGAAAATCTCAATCGTGGACGCAGCTTTGGGAACAACTATCGAGGTACCAACGCTGGAAAAAGCTGAAAAGATCAAAGTTGAAGAAGGAACGCAGCCAAATGCGATTGTAAAGTTAAAGGGAAAAGGCTTACCACACCCTCATTCGAGGGGACGGGGCGATCAATATGTCAGGCTGGTAGTGGAGGTTCCAACTAAGCTAAACAAGCAACAAAAGGAACTTTTGCAGAAACTGCGCCAGACTATGGAATAACTACTTTGTTATTTTGCGTATGTCAAGCTCGTGGCCGCTTCTGTAGTGAGCCGCATGTGTGGATTTTATCAACTCTGCAATCTTGGCATCAGAAAAATACTTGGTGTTGTATCTGCCAAGCGTTTTTTTGCAGTTGTTACAGTAAACCTCCTTAAATTCCAACCATGTTATGTTTAGAGAACCGAATTAATAAAGAACTTATTTTGGCACCCAAAACCCTTGTTTGCGGGAGTCGCCAAGCCTGGTTAACGGCGTAAGGTTCAGGTCCTTATCTCCTAGGAGTTCGTGGGTTCAAATCCCACCTCCCGCATTAAACCTGATCAATGTATCAAAAAACATCAGAATTCCCACAGAATCCTTTAAACCATAGTGAGTTATACTATTTGCAATGGGAAAAGTTGTTAAAGTCGGTGGTAGAGGCACGACTCGAAGGGAAGCAGAAGCTGACGAAATGAAATGGTCTGGCGAAAAATTCCGTGAATACCAAAAGCAACAGAAAGAAAAAGCTAAAGACGAATATGTAGTTTCAGGACGTGGCACACGCAGAAAGAAACTCGGTGACATTCCAGAAACCACAAGGCCTTCAGGAAAGGGTCGCTACGTTACAGTAGGAAGAGGAACAGGAAAAAGGAAATTAGAATAAACTAATTTTCGAAGTTTCCTATTTTTCTAATATTTTTGTAATGCGTAATTCTAAGAGTTTGTTTAGTTTTTCGCCAGGAACCTTACCACGAAGAGACTTCATTGCAAGACCCATCAAAAGACCTGTTGAATGTAACCCTTGTTTTTGAATTGTCTGCATGTTATCTTTTACTAACTTGTCTAGGAATTGTTCAAGCTCAGCGTCATCAACTGTGGCGGCTTTGCTGACAAATTCATCCGGTGTTCGAATCTTTGTCGACATAATGCCTTCAAAAATCATCTCTACTGATTCTTTTGTTATCTTGCTTTCTTCTAAAAGCTCAAAGACTCGTGTAATGTGTTCTTGTTTTAGCAGTGCAGGATCCAATCCCTGTCTTTGGAGATTGGTAATTGTAGAGCACAACGAAGATGCGACAAAGTTGGGGCTTGTCTTACTTGTTGCACAAATCGATTCAAACAAATCCATATAATCAGAATCAAAGATCTGCTCTGCCAATTGCGAATTAAGGCCGTATTTTTTTTGCAATTCTGAGATCATCTCCTGCCATGGTTTTGGGATATTGTTTTTTGCAGCTTGCAACTCTTCATTGGAAACAAGAACTGGTGGAATGTCGGTTTCTGGATACATTCTTGCTGAGCCAGGCCTTGGTCTCAAAAACACCGTCTCACCTGATTGTGTTGCCATGCGCGTCTCGGCTGGAACACCGTATCTTGCAGCCTTTATCCTGTTTATGAGCGCATCAAGTGCAAATTCGATTTTGTCTTTTGATCCCGCAACTATCAAAAATCCGTAGTTTGTTTGTAGCTTGAGTAATTGTCGCAGCTTTTCTACCTCGTCTTTTTCAATACCATAGTTTGGAAGCTCATCCGAATGAAATATGCCACCAATACCAAAAAATCTCACATGTTGTCCAAGCTCCTTTCCGAGCCTGATTCCCTCATAGGGCTCGTACCCAAACATGCCTGCAAAACCCTTGACTGCCAAAGCCAAAATTACTGCACCGCCCTTGATTGACTTTTGAATCACTTTAGAGTTGGAATTTGCAAAAAATGAGGTCACATCAAGACTGTCTTTTTTTGAGAGCGTGTCTAGCTCGATTTTTTGTAGTCTTTGCGATATGAGATGCAATCCGTGTTGCCTTTTTGCTTCGTAGAGTATGACTTTTTCCAACTGGTCAAGCTGTTGTACTCCCTTTACCTCTACTATTCCTCCACCTAAAATTGAAACATTTACGTCCTGTCTGATGGAACCAAGTCCTCTTGCGACACGCCGGGTCACTCGCAGCAGTCTCCCAAGACTGAGCGCTATTTTTTTTATCTCCTCAGCTGAAGCAGTTACTGGCTCCAAAGCTATTTCGACAAGAGGTATTCCGAGTCTGTCTAACGAATATTCTCTGGAATCTTCGGTGTCTTTGAGAAGTTTTGCTGCATCTTCCTCAAGGCAGATCGACTGAACTCCTACTTTTCTACCATCGACTTGAAGGTATCCTCCCTGAGACACCAACATGGTTCTCTGAAAACCAGATGTATTGGAGCCGTCTATGACTATCTTTCTCATTACATAGCTTTCATTGAAAATGTTGGAGTTTAATGCGGCTGCAATTATCAGCGCAATCTGCTTTGCATCATTGTCAAGTGCGTGAGGCGGCTCATCGTCGTATTCCACTAGACAACTGCTCTGGGAATTTGCGTTATAGAAAATCGTCTTTGATTTTGAGGATTCAAAGAGGGCTGCAGGATCGTAGCCGCCAAGCTCACTTTTTGCCAGCCTAAGCTTGCGTGAAAATCGTATTGTATAATCGTCAGACTCAATTGGTTTGCAACCACAAAACAATTTTTTGTTTGTTGCAAGTTGTTGGTGTATTTCCAGACCCACCTTTAAGCCAATTTTGTCTAACTGCGGCTCCATGACTGATCCTCTATCTTGTTACGTTAAAATCATTCCGTGAATTCGGATGCGATGTTTTTGAGCATGATCTCTTCAATATCTTTGTAGTTTCCAAGAGTCCACATCGCCTTTACCAGCGCAGTCTCTGGGATCATATCAGATAAAGGCACCACCCCAATGTGCATTAGGTCTCTGCCACTCTCGTAAACTGCCATGTTTACACGGCCGTTCAGGCACTGTGAGGTCATGCCGATAAAAACACCTTTCTGCTTTGCTTTTTTGACCACCTCGTACATGGTTCTTCCAATATGACCAAGGCCTGTGCCCTCAAAAATTATGGCTTTGTAGCCGTGATCTAGCAGGTCTTCGACTAGTTTAGGTTCGTAGCCTGGATGGTACTTGACGAGTGCTGCCTTTGTGTCTATGTTTATTTTCGGCGTGTATTGTTTTTGTCTAAAGTAAGACCCGTGAAAATTCTGCACGATCTTATCTTGGAAGACAACAAATGCTGGCGTACTACCAACAGTCTCAAAGGCATTTCTTTTGCTTGTATGATTTTTTCTTACACGTGTGCCAAGGTGACATGCAACATCGTCGTCGTTTTCAGAATTATGCATTGCAACAAAGACGCCGCTTGCTTGACATTCTACGATGAACTTTGCGGCGCAGATCAGGTTTATGGCAGCATCTGATGATGGTCTGTCTGAGGATCTTTGTGAGCCGACAAGAACGATAGGCTTTGGAAACCCAGCAAGCGCAAAGGAAAGAAACGCTGCAGTATATTGCATGGTGTCTGTACCGTGGGCCACCAAGATTCCTGCATAATTTGATGTTGCAAGAGAATCGAGTTTTTGTGCAATCTTGAGCCAGTGATCTGGTGTCAGGTTTTCAGAGTATTCTGAGAATAACACTTCTGCATCGATATTTGCTATTTGCGCAAGCTCAGGCACAGATGCATTTAGCTCTTGGGCAGAAAGAGCAGGTGTGACACTTCCTGTTCTATAATCTACTCTGCTTGCAATCGTGCCACCTGTGGATAATAATAGGATCTTTGGAAGGTCTGGATTAATTGGAATGGCAAGATTTTGCTGCGTTGATTTTACTGATGAAACATACTGGACTTTTTTTATCTTGTCAATCTCCAAGCCTACATTGTAGCCGCTTTTAAGCTTGACTGCAATGTGTTTGTCATCACTGTGCTCGTATCGCGGCATTATCGTGCCTGTCTGATCAGAGTCAGTTGTTATGAGGACAGTGTCGCCAACTTTGATCTTGTGTTGCTTGAGAAACTCTAGTGCTTTGCCGGTGTATCCTCTGTATTCAGACATTAAACAAAAACTGGTTTGCAGTCGTTTTAAAATTATCTAAAGGCTGAATTACGAGGTATGTTGATTATCTGTAGTATAGTACTGCGATCTTTTGGCCT
>JBBIVI010000059.1:0-8077 GCA_037439825.1 Candidatus Nitrosotenuis sp.
CTATCATACTGATGCAAATACAAGAAATGATGATACTCTTGTGATCTCGTTTACGGCGCCCATTATATCTCCAGATATTCCACCAAAGCTTCGCCTTGAGACAAGAGCTATAATGATGCTCAAAATTATTCCCACTCCAAGTGCCAAAAACCCAGCATTATTTTGAAAAACAGCAATAGAGACAATAGTTATGACCGCAGCTGCTGCAAGCTTCTTTCTGTCTTTTAGAGAATCCACAAAAGGCGAGTTTGAGCCCTGCCAAGCAGAAGGCCCAATGCTTGCAACAATCACCATTGAGAACTTGGCAATTATCTCTCCAACCAGAATCGCATAAAATAACTCAAAGCCCTTAATTGACGATAATGCAATTATTGCGCCTGCCACATATAGAATGACTGTTATTATTCCTGCGGAGCCAACTGAGGGATCACTCATTACTTGGAGCTTTTTTTCTTTTGTGCCGCGTGCCATCAGGCCGTCTGCAAAATCTGAAAGGCCATCAGTATGGTGAATTCCCGTAATTAAAACAAGTCCTGCAGTAATAAGCAATCCTACAACGAGCGGATCTAGAAATAGTGAAAGACCATATCCTGCAGAACCCATCATCAAGCCGATTGCAATTCCAATTATCGGGAACAGATACATGTATCGTGCAACTGTTTGAAGATCAGAGCTTCCCGTAGGAATTATTGTAAGAAACGAAAACACTGAACTTACTTGTCTAAACATACATCCACCACCCCACATAGTGCAACAAAGTTATTAGTGGTACTGTCACCAATGCACAAAAAAGAATGCATGTTACCTTCATTAACAAGATCGCGGATCGAAAATGATGTATGCCTAGTTGCGTAGCACCATCACCTAGAACATAATGATCGATTTTTTCAAATCTTGTTTGTAGTGCACCTGCCATTGCGGCCATTGGGTAACCCGCATTTGGACTTGATGTCTTCCTTCCATCTCGTCTTAAAGTGCGCAAAGAGTTCCTCCAGTCTGCGCCAATCAAAAATGCTGCTAGTACCATCACGTACGCGGTGATTCTCGCAGGAAGATAATTTAGGATCTTGTCGCAGTTTGCACCAAACCAACCTATGTTTTCAAACAACGTATTTTTGTAACCAATCATAGAGTCGATGGTGTTTATTGTTCTGTATACAAATGCTCCAACAATTCCAAAAATGCCAAAATAAAACAGAGGTCCTGTTACCCCATCGACTATGTTTTCGCTCGTGCTTTCAAGGACGCCAGACACTATGTGATTTCTATCAAGATCTTTGGTGTTACGCTTGACAAGCAATGATAATCTTGCTCTTGCTTCATCAAGATTGTTTTTTGAAAGTGATTCCATAACAAGCTGTCCGTGTTTTTGCAGTCCTTTGATGGCAATTGTGGTTTTGAGTAAAATAGCACCAAATAGAATTGTAATTATCACAAAAAGTGAGTCCGTTAACATTTTTGTGAAAATATCAAACGACAATAGCAAGACTGCAACAAATCCTGATACTGCTAATGTGATGACGACACCGCCAATTTTTTCTCTCACAAGATCGGACGACTTGGTAAAAGGCACCAACCATGCAACTAGTTTTCCAATCCATGCAGTGGGATGAAGTTTGTTTTTTGGATCACCAAATAAAAAATCCAACACCAACGCACCAATTAAAACCAAAATTGGGACAAGGATCATTTCAACAACCTCTCAATTTTGTTGATGTCAAGATTTACTTGGACTGTTTTTGCAAGTTTCTCTATTTGACGATCTAGTTTCTTTTTGTATTCTTTTTTGAATAGGTAAATCTTGTTGTCAAGGGAATCTTCGTTTGGCAGGTCCAAACCAATCAGTGGTATTATGCCGAAAACCGATTTAGATGTTATTTGTTTTAGCCTTGCAAATCCAGGTCTTAGAATATTGACATCGCCTCTGAACTTGTTTATTATGAATCCCTTGACTAGATTTCGATGTTGTCTTGGTAAAAGCGACATGGTCCCGACAATACTTGCAAAAGATCCACCTTTTTCGATGTCAGATACAAGAAGAACCGGTGCTTTTACTTTTTGTGCAAACAACATATTTGCGATATCATATTTTTGCAAATTGATTTCTGCTGGCGAGCCTGCACCTTCCATTATTATAACATCATATTTTTTTTGAAGAAGACGGAATGATTCAAGTGCCGCTTTAAGGCCTTTTGTGACGGCAAATTTTTTGTAGTAATCATCTGCTGTCATATTTTTGTAGAATTTTCCTTGGACGAGTACGGAGCTGCGGTAGTTTCCAAGTGGTTTAAGCAAAATTGGGTTCATGTGTGCTGAGATATCTGTCCTTGCGGCAATTGCCTGTATTGCCTGGGCCTGAGATATCTCAAACCCAGATTCTTTGTATGAGTAATTAGACATATTTTGCGATTTAAATGGTGCAACAGAGTATCCCGCATTTGCAAAAATTCTACACAGAGCAGTAACAAGTGTGGTCTTTCCTACCCCAGAGGAGGTTCCTTGAATCATCAATATTTTTGTCAAACTAATCCCTTCAGTGCTTTGAGCAGCTTCAAGTTTTCTTTGTGAGTTCTGATTGCTATTCTGACGTAGTGTTTGTCAAGACCTTTAAATGTGCTGCAATCGCGTATCAAGATATTTTTTTTAAGTAATTTTTTTTGCAGAATCTGTGAATTAGTATTCGTTTTAATTAAAATAAAATTAGTTGATGTTTCAAAACAAAAAAATCCGTCAAGTTTTGAAATAGATTTTCTTAAAAAGTCAGATTCTGCTTTGATAAGTTTTCGCGTCTTTGCAAGAAAGTTTACGTCAGAGAGAGCAAGTATTGCAGCTTCTTGAGCAAGCCCACTTACATTCCATGGAATCTTGATGTTATTTAATATTGAAACAAGTTTTTTGTTTCCTATTCCATACCCTATTCGCAAGCCAGCAAGACCAAATGATTTAGTAAGCGATCTTAATACAAATAGATTCTCAAACCTGGACACTTCATTAACAACAGATTGATTCGGTTGTTGTGATAATTCAATAAAGCATTCATCAACAAAAACAAGTGTGTTTTTTGTTTTTGCATCTTTGATTATTTTTAGTATAGAATTTTTTTGCAACAAAACCCCGGTAGGATTGTTTGGATTACAAACAAAAACAATTCCATTTTTTGGTATTTTTTGTACAAATCCTAGCAGATCTTCTGCAAGATCCATAGTTTTGAAAAACAGTAATTTTCCATTACAAAGTCTGGCTGCTGCTTCGTACTCACCAAATGTGGGAACTGCAAGCAAGACAGGTGTGTTTTTTGTAATCGTGGCCCTACAGAAATTATGGATTATTTCTGTAGCACCGTTGCCAACGACTAAATTCTCTACATGTGTTTTGAGGTATTTTCCAAGTTTTTTCCTTAGTCTGAGTGACGTATGATCCGGGTAGACTGAGATCTTGCCAGTCCACTTGAGTTTTTTTACAGATGGTGGATAACCAAAAGGGTTTACGTTTGAGCTAAAGTCTATGATCTTAGAACTTGGGTTTTTAATTGAATACAAACCGCCATGGGGGGTTTGTGCGTGGATTGCTATGTTTTTGGCAAACTTCACACATTCAACAAAGCGAACGTGGGTTTAGTTGTTACGGTTTGATTGGGTTCAAAAGATGGGCTAAGAATTATTAATTGATCGCATAAAAAATTCTTCTGTGAAGAAACGAGTAGCTATTTTGGGTGCAACAGGCGCAGTAGGCCAAGAATTCTTAGTATCGCTTGAGGACCACCCTTGGTTCGAAGTAACCCAACTGGCAGCCTCGGAAAGATCTGCAGGTAAAAAGTACATAGAGGCAATCCGCGATCCTAACTCCGGCATAGTCAAGTGGCAGGTGGGAGGAGATGTGCCAAAATATGCAAGAGATATGATGGTAGTTTCAATAGACGATGTAAAAACTTCAGAGCTTGACTTGGTGTTTTCAGCAGTAGAATCAGATGCCGCAAGAGAGATAGAGACAAAATTTGCCAAAGAGGTACCTGTAATCAGCACCTCATCCGCGTACAGATACGAAGAAGATGTTCCAATTTTGATTCCAGGAATAAATGATGATCATGTAGAGCTTGTAGAGACCCAGAAAAAGAAACGTAACTGGAAAGGTTTTGTTCTCCCCCTTCCAAACTGTACAACCACAGGCCTTGCAATAACAATGAAACCACTTTATGAGAATTTTGGAGCAAAACGTGTCATCATGACATCCATGCAAGCAATATCTGGTGCTGGAAGGTCACCTGGGGTTTCTGCACTTGATGTCACAGACAACCTTATTCCATACATACCAAAAGAAGAAAACAAAGTAAGAGTAGAGACTGCAAAAATTTTGGGTAAGCTAAAAGATGGCAAGATAGAACCAGCTGATATCAAAGTGAGTTGCACTTGCACGCGTGTGCCAGTAATTGATGGTCATACTGAATCCGTATTTGTAGAGACCTCAAAGCCAGCCAAGGTGGATGAAGTAAAAAATAGAATCGAGGAATTTTCACATCATGTAAGTGTGCAAGGGTTACCATCAGCACCAAAAGACTATCTTGTGGTACACCAAGATCCGACTAGGCCACAACCAAGAATTGATAGAGAGCTCAACGATGGCATGACCACATCTATTGGTAGACTAGAAGAAGATCACATCTTTGACAACGGTGTCAAATACGTGCTTTTCTCACACAACAAAAAGATGGGCTCCGCAAAAGGCGCAGTTCTTTTAGCTGAGATGCTCTACAAGAAAGGAAAAATCTAAACCTTTTTGAAAATTTTAGATAGTAAGATTATAAAAGCGGTAATAATTTGACAAGGCAGGTGTTTTAAACGGCAAAAATTGATGATCTTGATCTCACTATACTCTCTGAGCTTAGTGAGGACGCATCGATTTCGATTCCAAGACTTTCGGAGAAAATCAAAGTAAATCCGTCTGTAGTATACAGCAGAATCAAAAGACTCACAAAAAGAAAACTGATCGAGCGATTCACAATAGTTGTAAATGACAAGGAGCTTGGTTATGGCGTAAAAGCACTCACTGGTATAAACATGGATTCAAAATACAGGGACAGCATAATTGAGGAGCTGTTCAAGATTAAAGGCGTACGTGAGATCTCCGAAGTTACAGGACGATTTGATATTATCGTGACAATGTATGCCATGAATTTGGCAGAAATGCACAGACTCATAGCAGAGGGAATAGGTCGAATTCAGGGCGTTTTGGCTTCTGAGAGCTTTATTGAGATGAAAAGGCGTACAAAGACGATGCCTTATAACCATAAATCCTGATTCGCATGTTACATTTAATTTTCGATGTTTGTTTTGTTGAAGAAGGGAAAAAATGATGCAGAAGGCACAGACGGGCTCAAAGATAAAAACATACTACGAACTTACCAAACCCAAGATCTGGTACCTTTTGGTATTTACAGCCTTTGGGGCAGCGGTTACGGCCTCAAATGTTTATGATATTTCTGTATCGCCGGCAACGTGGGCACTTATGCTTTTGGGCGTAGCTGCAGGCTCTGCTTCAGCAAACACCCTAACAAATTATCATGATAGAGACATTGATGCAATCATGGAACGTACAAAGGGACGCCCCATACCAAGTGGAAGAATCTCACCTCCCGAAAAAGCAAGGGATTTCGGCCTTGTTCTAGCAGCCATCTCCATGGCCTGCGCCTTTGCAATTTCTTACACTGCAGGGTTTTGGAACGGCATATGGTCAGGCATTTTCATGGCGTTTGGACTTGTAAACAATGTTGTTGTGTATTCCCTTACTCTGAAGCGAAGAAGCAGGGCAAACATAATACTTGGCGGTTTTTGTGGTGGTGCCCCAGTCATGATTGGTTATGCCGCAGTGACACTACAGGGATTGTGGGACTTTGGCCTTGTCATGGCAGGCCTTGTCTTTATTTGGATTCCAATGCACATTTGGGCACTGACTTTGCATTTTAAGGACGATTACAACAAGGTAAACGTACCTATGCTTACTGCAGTACAATCTGAAAAGACATCGGCCAGGGTAATTGCGATTTCTACACTGATAATGGTCCTATTTTCAGTAGTTCCATTCTTTTTGACAACTGATGGAAAAGAACTTGTGATGGGGCAGATTTACCTGTACACTGCGATTGCATCAGGCGTTTTGATGCTTGCCCTTTCTTTTTGGGTCATAGCAAAACCATCTGAAAAAGCATCGTGGATGCTTTTCAAGTTCTCAAGCCCATATCTTGCGGTTTTGTTTATCGCACTTATGGTCGATTCCGCCTTGAGGTAATTACCGATCTTATTTTAGTGCCTTTTTGAGTACCTGATTTATGACTGCTGAAAAGCTTACGGATGCGCCGGTTTTTTTGATTAAATCGGCTTGCATGTGCCTTAGCTTTGCTTCAACGTCTTTATCCAGCACTATTGTGTGTCTTCTAATCATTTAATCAATTGTGATTTTATTTCATTATTTTTCAATCTAACTATAAAATACCAAATTTGGTAAAAACACAGTTTTGTTACCTTCTACGTAATTCAGTTCATAGTAAATGAGGTTTGTCCGAATTCATTATTCTCATATTTTGCCAAAATAGAATACCTACCAGAAGGAGAGTTTGCATCTATTAAAAGCGGCACCGTGAATTCCCCCTTACTCGTAAGTATGCCTTTAAGCTCAAATGATGATTGATCAGGTCTGATTATTGTCAGGTATACGTACGTGCCCGTCTTAAAATCAGCTATTTTGCCTGTAATCTGAACCTGAATTGATTGGTATGGTTGTTTTTCAAATCTATCCCCATTTACTTTTACAAATCCTAGATCCTTTACCAAGTTGGTAGATTGTTGTTCCTGTCTGATCTGCATGATGCCGTTTTTTATTAGATATTGTATTCCTAAAACAAAATCAGAGTCCGAGATCATTCCATCTGCCCACCACTTGGCGTTATTTTTTATCCAGTATGGTATTTCCTCGGATCTTGTATCAGTTTGTGTGGTTGATGGAATTATCAAGATGTTTTTTTCAATTAGAAACCTTATTCCCTGAACAAAATCAGCATCACCTATTGTTCCTTCTGCCCACCATTTGGCATTGCTTCTAATCCAAGATGGAATACTAATCAAGTCATCAGAAGGTTGTTGCGTTGGTTCATCTTGCGTAGTCGTTAGCTTTCCGAATATGTATAGCCATATAATGCCATTTTTTGTTTTATCACTTAGAGTTCCAGAGATCACAATGTCGTTTTTTTGTGAAGTTATCTGCATGTCTGCAACATTATAAGATCTTGCAGATATGCTTAATCCGGATTTTACATACTGTGGATAGTCATACAGATTTCCAATTACTTTTGAGAATGCTCCTGATGTCGTATCGGCTGGAGATATTTCTTCTACTTTAAAAATTGCTCCAATATCTTCGATTAGCTTTGATGCAAATTCAGTTTGAAGAGGCATTATTATTTCGTGTTCTGCATCACTTTATGAATAATCAAGATCACCCTGAATCGGTTTGTTACATGTGTCAACACGCCAAGACTCGTTTGATTTTATTGCGTCAATCATCAGTTGGCCGTGTAGCAACTCGTGGTAGAATATCACAAGATCCTCAATTTCTTCTATTTCTGGATTTTTTTCTGACGATTGTAGAATAGCTTGTGAGTTTAGCATTAATTCATTGTTGCAGTTGATAGTCATCTTGTCCCCAGATACGGTAATGCTACATTTCCAGATATAGATCCCCCCTGTTGTTGTTCCTTCATGGTGTGCAAGACTGCTATCAAATCTTGCCAGCTTGGTTTGAATCGTCGCACTCACTTGACTGTAAGTAGAACCTGTATCGCATGGAAATGAAAAAACCAGAGGTTCTGAAAACGACTTTAATGTATCACCCACATCCTTTTTTGATATGCTCAGTTTTTCAAAATCGGCGCGCAACTTGCTGTAAAGCTCTTTTTCTTGAGGTGTCGGTTCGACATATTCTCCCAATGCCTGACATGCATTTGAGAATAGTAACAAGACGGCGATTGCGGCCGCTATACTTTTTGCCAAATAACCAATCGATCCAGTGAAGATAATTAAGACTTGGG
>JBBIVI010000060.1:0-8050 GCA_037439825.1 Candidatus Nitrosotenuis sp.
AACAACTCGTGGATTTCTGTGTCCCACTAGGGCGACACCATAACCACCCATGCAATCGATATACTCTTTGTTGTTGATGTCCCAGACTTTTGCACCAAGTCCTTTTTCCACAGTTACTGGAAATCTCTGATGGTGACTTCCTAAATAATCATCTTCAGTCATTTTGTAATTACCGTGCACCTTGTGTGAGAAATTGCCGACGATATAGGATTTTCTCGCTGTCCATTTGCAATCAGAGCCTCCTTTACGCCCATGTCCAAAGCCTCAGTTGCTGCAAGAATCTTTTTTTCCATGCCAAAGCCCACTTTTGGTCGGATCTCTTTTGCTTCTGCGTTTGTCATCTTCTCAACCAGCTTGTCATTCATTAAAAGGCCGTCCACGTTTGTCAGAAACAAGATCTTGTCGCTTTGGATTGCACCTGCTACGTTTGCTGCAGCCCTGTCCCCGTCTATGTTGAGTAAATCAAACTCCTTGCTTACCGCAATAGGCGAAATTACAGGCGTGTAGCCTTTAGACAGGAGCAACTTGAGCAGTTCTGTATTAACCTTGCTGACCTTACCCGTATAGCCGCCATCAATTACCTGCTTCCTTCCTTTTTCATTTATGATGACAAGCTTTTCTTTTCTTTCTGCTTGGAAGATCATTCCATCAACTCCGCTCAGACCTACTGCATTAATTCCATTTTTTTGCAACATCTGCACTATTGCTTTGTTTATTTTGCCGGACATTACCATCGTAAAGATCTCTGCAGTTTCTTTGTCGGTGTATCGTGATTTGATTCCACCAGGAGACACTACGAATTTTGGTTCCTTGCCAAGCAACTCACATGTCTTTGTGACCTCTTTTCCTCCGCCATGAACCAGAATTACTCCTTCTTGCTCTGCTACCTTTTTGATGTCAAGAATTGTTGAGGGGTGGAGGTTCTCTACAACACTCCCGCCTATTTTGATCGTAATCATTTCTTAAACTGGGGTCAGTGGGGAGTATCTTAGCCCATCCATTTCGTCAAAGCCGGCCATTATGTTCATGTTTTGAACTGCAGAGCCGGCAGCACCCTTCATGAGATTGTCTGATGCAGATAATGCCACTAACCTGTGGTTGTCTTCGTCAATATCGAACCCAATATCACAGAAATTAGAACCAACTACGAACTTTGGATCAGGGAATTTGTACAATCCCTTTTTGTCACGAATTAATCTGATGAACCTTTCATTTTTGTACATCTCACGATAAATCTTCCACAAGTCAAGCTCAGTCATCTCTTTTTTGAGAAACGTGTGGTTTGTGCACAAGATTCCCCTGACTATATCCACTGCGTGCGGACTCATCGAGACGTGTACCGGCTTTCCTGCAATCTCTGAGAGTTCTTGCTCTATTTCGCCGGTGTGTCTGTGTTTTGCCGGCTTGTATGGCCTAATTACACCCGAGCGCATCGCATGGTGAGTTCCTGCGACGCTTCCAGCACCAGCTCCAGACGAGCCAATCTTGGAATCAACTACGAGGTGGTCGGTGTCAATCAAATCGTTTTTGATAAGAGGTGCAAGTGCAAGCATCGAAGTTACTGCCATGCAGCCGGGACATGAGACCAGTTGTGCATTTTTGATCTTTTCGCGGTGTAGCTCCGGAACACCGTAAACCGATTTTGTAAGATAATCGGGGTGCGGATGCTCCCAGCCATACCACTTTGTGTAGCCTGCTTGGTTGTGCAACCTGTAATCTGCAGAAAGATCAACTACTTTGAGGCCCCTATCATATAGTGCTTTTACTATCTCGGTTGCAGTTCCGTGCGGAACTGCAGTGAATACAAGGTCGCATTTGTCAGACATTTTATCATAATCAAGCTCAGAAAATGTAAGCTCTGTAAATCCTTTGAGTGCTGGTTGAATTCTGTGCAGATATTCTCCAACGTACTGTCTTGATGTTACCATTGTGATCTCAACTTTTGGATGAGTCACCAAAAGTCGTAACATCTCTCCACCAACATATCCGGATGCACCGACTACTCCTACTCGCAACATGTTCCTACACTGCAAGCAGTATAATTTATTGTATTCTGAGCTGGAAAAAAATTTATTCAATTTCATATAGTCACAATTCAATGGCAAGATCAGATCTGGAAAACCGAAGAAAATCAAAAGCTGATTATAACCGCAGTAGGTACAACAAAGACCCAGAGTTCAAAAATAAAGTAAAAGAGTCATACAGAAAGTGGTATGCAAAAAACAGAGAAAAAATAATTACACGAATTTTGAAGAACCGACAAAAAAACCACAACAAGTACCTCATCTACCAAAAAGAGCACTACAGATATCTCAAGTACCGCAAAAAGTATGTAGAAAAAAGTAGCTAAACTATTTGGTTTGAGTTAAGGCATACTTGATCATTTCTTGTGGAATGTTTTTCTTTGCCACTCTTGCCAATCCCTTGAACTCCACAGTGTTGTTTACTTCGTGGCAGACAAATCCACGAGATTTGTCCTCCATAAGATCGATCCCTAGTATTCCACCACCAACTGCCTTTGATGCCCTGATGCAAACATCTTCGATTTCTTTTGTTATTTCGCAAAGTTCAGGGTCTCCCCCAAGTGCAATATTTGTCTTAAACTCACCTTGCGACTTTCTGTACATTGCTGCAACCACTTGGTCACCAACAGTAATTGCTCTAATGTCTCTTGGAGGCCTGTCAATCATTTCTTGCAGATAATAGATCCTATCGTGTGATCCGTCTTCTATCTCACGCATTTCAATTATTGCCTCGGTTGTATCTTTGTCACGCAAAGGCAGTATTCCACGTCCCCAGCTACCTATGACCGGCTTTATCACAATTGGATATCCAACTTTGTTTATCAGATTCATTGCCTCTTCTGAGGAAAATGCAAAATACGTCTTTGGTGTCGGCACACCTGCCTTTTTTAACAAAAGTGATGTAATCATCTTGTTTCCGCATTTGTTTGCCACATCATAGCTGTTGATTACAGGAACCCCTAGGAACTCTAGGCATGCAGTAAAATGCAATCCTCTAAAGTAGCTGACACAGCGCTCGATTACGACATCGCCAAAATCAATGTCGTCACGCTTGCTTTCTGTGCTCAGCTGAGTTATCTTAGCATCAAGTGAAATCACTTCATGACCCAGCTTGGATGCTTCGTCCTGGAGCATCTTTTCCTCAAGTCTGAGTCTGTCAAAGACTATGCAGACTTTGGACAACTATTCTCCCCAGTCTTCGCCAACACTTTCTGCCGCTTTCAGCTCAACGTTTGCGCCATTTTTCTTTGCTATTTCAAAGTCTGCGCCACACTCTGGACATGATACTATCTCACCCACATCTGCGTCTTCTGGCACGTTGATTGGTGCGTCACATTCTAAACAGTTCATTACGATCCTTCTCACCTCTTGTCTAGTAATTTATTAGCTTCTGTCGTTTGCAATCCCCACAACTCAACAAAGCCTGTTGCCTTTCTCTGATCAAACGCAGAGCCTTTTCCATAGGTTGCAACATCGTGACGATACAATGAGTACTTGGATTTTCGTCCGACAACACGCATATTGCCTTTGTACAGCTTCAGCCTGACGGTTCCAGTGACGGTCTTTTGGGATTGATCTATGAATTTATCCAAATCGATCTTAAGTGGGTCTTGCCAGAGTCCCGAGTATGCAAGCCAGGCCCATTCTTGGTCCACAATAGACTTGAACTTGTTTTGGTGTTTTGTGTGCACCATTTTTTCCAAATCAGAGTGTGCCTCGATCATACACAATGCTGCAGGAGTCTCGTAGACTTCACGGGACTTGATACCGACTACCCGGTCCTCTATGTGATCAACTATTCCTACTCCGCATGATCCTGCTACTTTGTTTGTATATTCGATTAGCTTTACAGAAGACATTCTTTTTTTGTCCACAGCCACTGGTACGCCGTTTTCAAATTCGATCTCCATGTACCTTGGCTTGTCTGGCAGATTCTTTGTCTTTACCCAGATGAATGCGTCAGGGGGTGGTTCACTATATGGATCCTCTAAGTTTCCCCCTTCGATTGCACGCCCCCACAGATTCTGGTCAATTGAGAATTTTTTCGAGACGGCCTCTATTGGAATTCCATGTTCGTTTGCAAACTCTAGTTCGGTTGCCCTGTCAAGGTTAAGGTCCCTTATCGGCGCAATTATTGGTAAATTAGATCCCGAAGCAAAAGTGACATCAAACCGGACTTGGTCGTTACCCTTTCCCGTGCACCCGTGTGCGAGTGCGTCGACTTTTTCTTTTTTTGCGACTTCGAGAACTTTTTGTGCAATGAGAGGTCGTGCAAGCGACGTTGCAAGGCAGTACTTTTTTTGATACAGCGCGTTTGCCTTTATTGCCGGGTGGATGAATTTTTTGACAAACTCTTCTTTGGCATCAATAGAATAATGGCGCAGAACCCCCAGCTTTTTTGCCTTGGCTGCAATCTTGCGCTGGTCGCTTCCTTCACCTACGTCTACTGTGACAGTAATTACATCCATGTCGTGTTCGTCCTGAAGATATTTTACCACAACCGATGTGTCTAGTCCACCAGAAAAAGCAAGCACTGCCTTTTGTTTCATTAGAGCTTTTGCATCAATATATTTTGCATTTATCTTTTGTGCTGATCTGAAAATTTCTCATTTCAAAAGTTTAGAAAAAAATTCACGGCAAAATTTTGTAAATAGCTTCAGCTAAAATCCGATCACTATTTAACCGAAGTTTCATAACGCTGTTTTATGAAAATTCTTGTTCTTGTTGGAGCCGTAGCTGTCGCAATTGCGGCTCTAGCTGTAGCATTGAGTATACAGACTGAGGCAAACACAGACAGAATCCGGGTAGCTTTTTTTGCAAATCCGACGCATGCCGTGCCCATAGTTGGCTTGGAAAACGGCGAGTTTGTCAAAGCTCTTGAGGGAGTTCCAATCGAGACAAGAATAGTAGATAGCGGCCCACAGGCAATAGAGGCACTCTTTGCAAACTCGGCAGACATTGCATATGTTGGGCCTGCGCCCTTTGTTAACGGCTACATCAAGTCGGGTGGGCAAGGCATCAAGATACTCTCCGGGGCAGCAAACAATGGAGCAAGTTTTGTGGTCCAAAGTGATTCAGGTATCTCATCTGCTGCAGATTTGGGAGGAAAAAAGATCGCAGCTCCGTTCATTGGAAACACACAAGATGTTTCACTTCGCAATTATCTTGCAGAAAACAACCTCAGGCCGGCAGAAAGAGGAGGCAATATCATAGTCTACAACATAGCAAACCCTGAGATCTTTACGCTTTTTGCCAAAGGTGACATAGATGCAGCCTGGGTACCAGAACCCACTGCAACCATATTAGTTGAGCAACTTGGAGGAAAGCGACTCTTCAAAGAAGAAGAGATTTGGCCTGGAAAAGAGTTTTCTTCAGTATTGCTTGTTGCACGTACTGACTTTGTAGAAAAACATCCAGACTGGATAGAAAAATGGCTAATGGCACACACAAACACCATACAATGGATCAATCAAAACCCAGAGAAGACCGAGACTGTGTTTATAGAATTTTACAAAATGCATACAGGAAAATCACTTGATGAAAAGATTATCCACGATTCATTCTCAAATATAGTGATAACATCGGATCCAAATCTAGATTCAATTCATCTTTTTGCAGAGCGTGCATATTCACTTGGCTATCTTGGTCGCTCTGGCTATAACTTAGACGACATGTTTTACAAGGAGGCTGCATGATGGCAAAGCTGGAAGCAAAAAACATAGTCAAGTATTTTGATCATGATGGTCAACAGCTAAAAGCACTTGGCGGAATAAACCTCACGGTAGAGGATGGGGATTTTGTGTGCCTTGTTGGTCCATCAGGATGTGGTAAATCCACCTTTTTGAGAATTGCGGCAGGACTGCAAAAACCAGACGGAGGCGAGATACTTTTAGACAACAGGCCGATTACCCGCACTGGTCCAGATAGAATATTGGTCTTTCAGGAGGGGGCTCTCTTCCCCTGGCTCAAGGTACGTGACAATGTAGAGTTTGGCCTCAAAATTGCAGGAATTCCAGAGTCAGAAAGACATGAGATTTCAAACAGATATCTAGATATGATGCAGCTTACCAAGTTTGCAAACTCATACACTTACCAACTATCAACAGGCATGAAGCAGCGAGTTGCAATCGCAAGAGCACTAGTGATGGATCCTGCGGTATTGTTAATGGATGAACCGTTTGCTGCACTTGATGCACAGACAAGAGATTTGCTCCTAGTAGAAATGCAAATGATCTGGCAGAAGACGAAAAAGACGATTGTGTTTGTAACTCATAGTATTTCAGAAGCAGCCATTCTTGGCAACAAGGTTGCAATCTTTACACATAGACCATCGACTATCAAAAAAATTGTTGAAATCGATTACAAAAGACCTCGACTTGCAGAAGACGATGAGCTTGTAAAATACCAAAAAATTATTTCGGCAGAGTTAAGGCCGGAGGTAAAGTCAAAGGAGCGATAATTTGAAAGGCAATGTCACCCTAAAGAGAATAGCATTCTATCTAGGAATAGTCCTAGTGTGGCAGGCCCTCGATGTGACAAACATCTGGCCTGACAATGTATTTCCATCACCGTATGAAGTTGCAGAAGATCTTTGGTACGGCGCAGTAGACGGTACTCTTTGGTTTGGTATCGGAACCAGCCTCTGGAGGCTGATTGTTGGTCTCGCAATCGCTATTGCTGGAGGCATCATACTTGGCATATTAATGGCCCGCGTGCAGACTGTCAACCAGACAATAGGCTCAATCATACTTGGGCTGCAGTCAATTCCATCCGTCGCATGGGCACCGCTTGCAATAGTCTGGTTCGGCCTGACCGATGCCGGAGTCATATTTGTCAGCGTCGCAGGCGCAATCTTTGCCGTAACAATCAATACGTATAGCGGCGTCAAAAACATCAACCCCGATTTTATTGCGGCTGCACAAAACATGGGAGCTAGTGGAAGCCAACTTATAACAAAGGTGTTGATTCCAGCAGCATTTCCATACATGATTTCAGGTTTTAAGCAAGGATGGGCCTTTGCGTGGCGTGGCGTGATTGGTGCAGAATTGTTGTTTTCGTTTTTGGGCCTTGGCTTTTTGCTAAATGTTGGTCGCCAGTTAAACGATGTCTCTCAGGTAATTGCCATGATGCTGGTAATTATGCTCATTGGAATTTTAATTGATGGACTTATCTTCAAACGACTCGAAGATAGAGTCATGTCAAGGTGGGGCTTGCGCTAGTCCAAAATTAGTTTGTGTACGCTTTCGTTTGTCACATGAAGTTTTACCAGCTTTTGATTTTTTAAAATGAAAACTTGGTCATGGTGTGAAAACAAATCAAGTAGATCATTTATTTCCGCATTCAATAACGTATCCAGTTTGTAAATGCAAAATGTCATTCCAGGCAGTCTATTTTTGTCATACATAGATTCTAACCTTATTGCTTCTTTTAATGATGAATTTGCTACATCCTCGATTACAAAATCAAACCAACATACGGGGTTTTTCTCAGCTGTTTTGGAAATTCGTTCAACTATCTGCGCAGTGTATTTGCTAAAATTTTTTGCTTTTGAGTCATAGGGGGTAATCGTACTATCAAACCAATTCATTTTTGACAATACCTTTGCAGCTTTGTATGAGGGCGGGCTGCAAAAAGTTCTAAACCACTCACCGCCTTCTACAACATGGTTAATTGATTTAAGAAGCCAGAACATTGACTCGTCATCAGAGTACAGGATCAGATCATGTTTTTTTCTAACACCCGACTGTTTTTCTAACCACTTGTCGACAAGATCTTTTACAATAGAGTTTACCGACACGCCAAGATGAGTTGCTACTTCATTTAGCTTTGCATGCGTCTTGTCATCAAAGCCACGAATTGAAAGGTCCTTTGTCACGAATATATTTTCCAGTAATCACTATATAAATAATGCTAGAATGCTAGCAGAATTAATAATCTATATATTATGCTAGCATGCTAGCAAGCATAATGAACACGGTAAACGGTGTAGACGTTGAAAAATTATTCAAAACAATAGACGCAATCAA
>JBBIVI010000061.1:0-7983 GCA_037439825.1 Candidatus Nitrosotenuis sp.
AAACACTGTGAAGTGGCAAAAAAGGAAGGCCTAGAATACGTCTACATTGGAAATGTGCCAGGACACCCATACGAGCACACCTACTGTCCTGGCTGCAAAAACATCGCAGTCGGAAGATACGGCTTTGATATAACCTCGTGGAATCTTGATGAACACAACAAATGCAAGACCTGTGGAAAACAGATCCCAATTATTGGCCCACTCGACAAAGGCTACAAGAAAAACAGATTCCAATTTGTCATCTAAAAAGCGACCGCACGAACAGGCGAGCCTGTCGCACCGTGCAACTTTAGCGGAAATGCGGCAAGCCTGAATTTTGTATTTCTTATCTTGTCAAGGTTGCACAGATTTTCCAAAACAAGAACATCATTTGAAAGCAGGATGTGGTGTGCAGAAAACTTGGAACTGTTCCCAGGATCAATGCTTGGCGAATCAATTCCTACCAAATTGGTCTTTTTTGATGCCAGATATTTTGCAGCAGATTCCCCAAGTCCAGGATTTTGTTCAAAAAAGTCCTTGCGTTCTGTGTTGTTGTTCCATCCTGTAGCAAACAAAACGGTGGAGTCGTCTGGAATCTTGCCGTACTCTTTCTCATATTGTATGATGTCTGATCTGGAAATTGAATAGTTCTGCTTTGATTTTATTTTAATCAGTATGGCATGACGCAAAAACCTATCTGGCGACAGATGGTGAATTTTTTTACCGTTTTTAATAAAATGATACGGTGCATCTATGTGCGTTCCTGTGTGCGAGCTAAAAAAAAGCATCTCCAAATTATATCCATCTTTTTTCAATTCGTTCCACTCTATGAAATGAGGTTGTGGTGACCCAGGAAATACTGGGATGTCTTCAGATATCGTCAAAGTGAGATCGAGTGGTTTCACAAAATTATTGTAAAACAACTTGTATTTTTCAATGATCAAAGATATTAAATAGACCTCACTCAAACTACTTCTACATTGCCTATTGCTTTCATTCTTTTGAATTCTGATCTGGGTTCTGACCAAGAAATTATCACAAAAATAAAAGATATTCTCAGTGTTGAAAAGGGACTCAAGTATGAAGTTCAAGGGGTCTACGGCATCTATGATATCGTAGTAAAGATAGAGTCAGACAATGCAGATCATCTTAGAAGCGTGATTACCAACAAGATACGCAAAATAGAAAAGGTTCAATCCACGCTCACTATGATGGTAATCGAAGAGCAAGAAAGACTATAGCTTTTTGATGGCCTCAATAGTGGCTAATATCTCGGATTCTGTGTTAAAAAAATGAGGCGAGGCACGCACGATCTTTTTGTCTGAGATCTCACGAACAGCAAGGACTATCTTTTGCTTTTCCAAAGTCTCTACGACCTCTTGCGGATTTTTGTCGGCAAGCGAAAATGACACAATACTAGTTCTTTTTTGCTGATCTGCAGGCCCATACAGTGTAACACCTTGAATCTTTGACAACTCTTCCCGCAAAAGCTCTGCCAGGCCGATTATCTTCTTTCGTATGTTGTCCAGCCCTACGCGCAACAAAAATGAGAGCGACGTCTCAAGGCCGACAACTGCAACAAAGTTTCTAAATCCACCTTGAAGCCTGTCTGGCAGTTCCTTGTATGCAAGCTTGTCAGTGTCATAAAGCATGGCAGACTCTCCTGCAAGCTGCAATGGCTCAAGCATACTGGCAGACTCTTTTCTGCAAAAGAGAACCCCGATTCCCATAGGACCACAAAGCCACTTGTAGCCGTTAAACACAACAAAATCTGCTCCTGTATTTGCAAAGTCGTAATCGCCTATGCAGCCAACCGTCTGGGCCGCATCCAAAAAATACGGGATCTTTTTTTCTTGCAGTATTTTCCCTACTTGATCTACCGGTAAAATAGCACCTGTATTGTACAGACCGTGGCTCAATGCCACAAGCCTTGTATTCTTGTCAACAAACTTCTCAAATTGCTGCATTTCAAAAAAACCGTTTTGATCCACAGACAAGCTTCGCAGTTCTATCTTTTTTGCTAGTCTAAGCCATGGATAATAATTTGCGTGATGTTCGTGTGTAGTTCCACGAATTATGATGTTAGAGTTTTCTGGAAATGACATCCCGCTTGCAACTGCGTTGATTCCCTCAGTTGTGCTCTGAGTAAGGACTAGCTCTTCTGGTTTGCATTTTAGAAGCTTTGAGAGGGTTTTTCGGAGCAAGATTGTTTTTTCTGCAAGTAACGACGCAAAGTCAAGTGAGTCAGGTCCAAGCTTGTTGTACTGGATGGTAAAGTCTGTCATTGCCTTCATGGTGTTAATTGGAATCAGCGACGAAGATGCGTTATTGAGATAGACGCGATCGCCTCTTAGAAACGACTGGGCAACAAATTCCTCATCCAAATTCATTATTATATCACACAGTCAACCAGTACTCGTTGGATAAAAATCCAGATGCCACAGACAAAATCCGAAAGATGATCCTAAGCTCGACATTTGGCTCTGTATCATTTGAAAACGCAATAACGAAAACGTATTTTTTCCACAAAGTAGCTGCAATTGCAGACATTCCTACGATTTATCTTGACTTTGATCTTCTATACAGCGGATATCTTGCTGCAAACATACTCCCACAAAACCAAAACATGATCGTGCACCAACCACACGAAGAAAATTGGAAACAACTGCTAGTAGATGTATTAAACCAAATATCACAAATCCGCCATTTGGTGATAATTGATTCACTCAATGGCTTCTTTACCACACTTGCGGATCAAAAAGACGCAGGTAGGATGGTCAACAACACACTACTCCTTCTTGCAAGTATTGGGCAAAAATCAGACTCGACTATTCTTGCAGGCAGTATATCTAATTACAAAAAAGACGTCGGGTGGATCCTGCCTGGAATTGGAAGACACATAGTTGAGATAGACAAGATGAATCATTTTTTGGTTCGAAGACAAAACTCTCAGATGCAACTAGTTCTTGTAGACAATCACAGTTTTACAAAATCCAGTCTGGATCTCTCAGAGCTTGATTTGGTGTAAGATGCGATCAGAATTTTATAACAGCGTTAAAAATTCTCTAACGCCGTTATAATTCGAATTTTTTAGGGAAATTATATTAAGATCCAAAAGGTAAAGAAATTCGATAAAAATGCCAGTAGCAATTTTACCAGACATTGGTGAACAAATGTGCATTGGTTGCGCTCTATGCGTTGAAATCTGCACAAGCTTGGGACCAGATGTACTTAGAGTAAAACCAGTTGAAGGCTGGAAAAGAGGTAAGGCATTTGTCTTTTACCCAGAAAGATGCATCTCCGACGGTGCATGCATTGGTGTTTGCCCAACAAAGGCAATCTTCTGGATGAGACCAATGGACTTCACAGTAGGTCAACCAGTTCCTCTATACAAAAACTCAGTCTTCGTTAAGGGCTGGACTGAACTTATCGACTAAGTTCAGTCATCAAAAATTTCTTTTTAATTTTAAACCGCTAGTGATAACTAGATAAAAATAAGATAGGAAATATCAAAAAATTCCTAGTTTACGCTATTGCAGTCTGCGACTTTTTTGTAATCGGCCTTACCTTGTCTATTGCGTCAACGAGATCTTGCTGAGTTATCTTGATGTCTTTGACGTTCTTTGCTTGTCCGCTTACGTGGCGTCTGAGTGCTGTAATTGCTGCTCTATTGCACACTGCCGCAATCTCTGCGCCACTGTATCCGTCTGTGATCTCGACAAGCTTGTCTAGATTTACATCTGATGCAAGTGGTTTCTTCTTTGTGTGAATCTCAAAGATGTGCTTTCTTCCTTTTGCGTCGGGTTTTGGAACCTCGATTATTCTGTCGAATCTTCCAGGACGCAACAAGGCCTCATCTACTATGTCGAGTCTGTTTGTAGCTCCAATTATCAAGACGTTGTGCAGCTCTTCGAGACCGTCTATCTCAGTCAGTATCTGTGAGACAACGTTTTCTGAAACGTGTGACGAGTCGGCACCGCTTCGCCTTGGTGCAAGTGAGTCTATCTCATCAAAGAATATGATGCACGGGGCTGCCTGTCTTGCCTTTCGGAATACTTCGCGGACTCCTTTCTCTGATTCGCCGACCCACTTTGACAACAACTCTGGGCCCTTGATTGCAATAAAGTTGGACTCTGTCATTTTTGCAAGCGCCTTTGCAATCAGTGTCTTGCCGGTTCCTGGCGGACCATGCAAGAGGATTCCCTTTGGAGGTGATACGTCGACATACTCGAAGGCTTCTTTGTGTTTTAGAGGCCACTCTACTGCCTCTTTGAGCTCTTCTTTTAGTGAATCAAGGCCTCCGACGTCCTCCCAGGTCACATTCGGTACTTGTACTAGAACCTCTCTGAGCGCAGAAGGCCTTACGTCCTTGAGGGCTTCTTTGAAATCTTCGTCGGTGATCTTGATCTTTTGTAGTATCTCTGCTGAGATCTTTTCTTGATTCAAGTCAATATTTGGCAAGATCCTCCTCAAAGATCTCATGGCGGCCTCTTTTGCAAGAGACTCCAAATCTGCACCAACAAAGCCGTGTGTCACCTTGGAGAACTGCTTTAGGTTGACTTTGTCGTCAAGCGGCATTCCCCTTGTGTGGATCTGTAGTATCTCCAGTCTGCCCTCTTCATCTGGGATCCCTATCTCTATTTCCCTGTCAAATCTTCCAGGTCTTCTGAGTGCGGGATCGATCGAATCCGGCCTGTTTGTTGCAGCAATTACCACAACTTTGCCACGTGACTTCATTCCATCCATTAAGGTCAACAGCTGGGAGACGATTCTTTTTTCTACCTCGCCTGTTACCTCATCACGCTTTGGTGCTATCGAGTCGATCTCGTCGATAAATATGATACTTGGAGTATTCTCTTCTGCCTGCTTGAAGATCTCTCGAAGTCTTTCCTCTGACTCGCCGTAATACTTGCCCATTATCTCGGGTCCGGAAATTGCAGTAAAGTGCGAGTTTGTCTCGCCAGCTACTGCCTTTGCCAAAAGCGTCTTTCCGGTTCCTGGTGGCCCATACAAAAGAACGCCCTTTGGAGCCTCAATTCCCAGTTTTTCAAACAACTCTGGGTGTCTCATTGGAAGCTCGACCATTTCACGGATCTTTTGGACCTCTTTTTTTAGGCCACCCAAATCATCGTACGTGATCCTCGGTATGGAATTATCTACAGCCTTTGTCATAGAGCCTAATTTGAACTGGGTCTTTGAAGTAACGATTACCGGCTTGGATGGAGTAGTGGAAGTAACTACAAGCTGGGTCTTTCCGCCAAGGTGTGTGTTCACTATAATGGTATCACCAGTAGTAAAGACATGACCCTCATACAAAGAAGACATGTATTCCTGGAGTCCTTCAACTGAGATCTTCTCGATTGGTGAAAGCACTATCTGCTCTGCCTCCGCGGCATTTACCAATTTAACTGAGACTTTTTCGCCTATTCCGGCTCCAATATTGTGTCTTGTAAGGCCGTCAATTCGGATGATGCCAGAACCATAGTCTTCTGCAGAACTTGGCCAAATCCTGACATGTGTCTTTTTGTTTGCCAAAAGCTCGACTATCTGGCCTGTCTGCCAACTGTTTTCCTTGACTATTTTAGGATCGATTACTGCTATTCCCTTACCTACATGGCGTTGGGATATCTCGTCAATTCTTAATATAATCTCGCTCATATCATCACCAAAAAAATAGAGGTTTAGTTAACCTCCACGGTCTTGCCCTTTGGCTTGTCTTCCTCTTTTAGCTTGAACTGTACCTCAAGTATACCATTTGTGTATGTGGCTTTGGCAGAATCTGGATCGACTTTGCGCTTAATTGGTACCTTGCCTTGATACTTTTTGTCTCCATGCTCTGCGCTGACATTCACTAGGTTTCCTTCAACTACCACCTTGATGTCCTTTTTCTCAACTCCGGGCATCTCGGCTACCAGCTTTAGGATCTTTTCTTTTTCGTCTACGATTGTGTCGATTAGCGGCTCCCTTTTGTCAGCAATTGGAAGCAAACCTGGTCGGACATTTCCGTACTCTCTTATGTGTGGCTTGCCGTCTGGTCCAACGGTCATGGAATAACCGTAATAAAATGGCCCAAATGTGCTGCCACTTTTTGCAGTCTCTTCAAAGATCTCATCAAGGTCCATAAACGACCTCGACATTCTCTTGAAGAGCCTGTCAAATTCCTCATCAAAGAACATTGTCATAATCACTCATTATATGTAATAGTTATGACATTATATAAAGATTTAGTAGTTTATCATGAAAACTGACATAATCCTATTATATATGACATTGTATAAGAATTTTATGAGAACTACCAACCTTTCCGTTCCTGAAGTTGTACGCGAGATCATAACCAGAAACCGCTCTATTTACGACTGCATGAAGATGGATGTAATCAACTATACTGCACTTGCAGTCAAGATCCAGCCGGATGTTGAAAAACAGCTTGGCAACCCGGTAAACCTCAACACCATAGTGGTTGCGATAAAACGTTACGCAGATTCGTTTGCAGAAAAAGAGGATGTAAAATCCGAATCGATTCTCAAAAATGCAAGGCTTTCTCTTACTGACGGAATCTTGGACATCAAGTTTTCCGCAAGTGATATAGACAAAAACGAGGCTGCATCACTTCTTAACAAGTTTGAACAGTATGATTCAGATTACGAGTTTTTCAGACTGGCAGATTCTACTTTTCGTATACTGACTGAGGATCTGGCAGATATAAGAAGGATTTTTGAGTCATTTCCGTCTGCTAAGAATTTCTTCAACGAAGGCCTGGCCAAAATAAAGATAAGAATTCCGCAAGACAAAAATCGCTCAGATATAGTGTCATATGTTGCCGAGCTTCTCCACAACAATGGAATCGAGCTACAAAATGCGTTTTTCTCCCAAGATGACATAGTGCTGGTTCTAAGAGAGGAAGACGCATCTAAGGCATACGAAGTGCTAAGAGCAGAAATCTCAAGATAGCTAGACGCCCAAGGTCTCTGCCTTTGAGATATCTAGGTACACTTTGTCTCCTACAGAGACGCCAAGTTCTTTGTATTCTCTCATGTCGAGCTTGATGCTTGTTACTCCACCTGGCATTCCGTAGAGGCCGCCAGAAAGCATCTTGTTTAGTCCCTTCATCATTTCATCCATGTTTGAAAAACCCATCACGCCAGTACCAAAAGGAGACTGGGGAAACGATTGGGATTCCTTAAAGTCTTTGGTCAAAGACAGAGATAAAATTACATACGGCGCACCGTCTGGCGCAGCATCGATTCTGACTACGACATATTCCTTTTTCATCTAATTTGTCTTTGATTTCCGGACTATTTTACTTTAACCGGTCTGTCAATTTGTTCGTATAACTATGCTCTGTTCTGCTATACGCAGAAATTTACTAAAATTGTCTCGAATCTAGTTAATCAAACATTATATCGGCTAAATTGGCAGTAACTAGGTGACAAAGAAAAGGATTCTCGTACTTGGGGGAGGATTTGCAGGAATAGAGTGTACACGCAAGCTAGAGTCCTACTTTAAGCGCGATCCAGATATAGAGATAGTTTTGGTATCGGAGGACAACTTTTTGCTGTTTACGCCAATGCTTCCACAGGTGGCCTCTGGCATGATAGAAACAAGACACATCATCATACCAATTAGGATGATCTGCAAAAAGGCAACTTTTTATGAAAGCAAAGTAAAAAACATAGACCCATACGGAAAACGCGTTACACTTTATGGAACCCGAGAAAAAAGAGGAATCTCACTGGATTATGATTATCTGGTAGTAGCTTTGGGATCTCAAACTAATTTCTTTGGCAATCAAAGCATCGAGGCACACGCATACACAATGAAGACACTCAATGATGCAGTCGTCCTCCGAAACCGAGTCATAGATATGTTGGAGCAAGCAGAAAACGAAACAGATCCGATACTGAAACAAAGCTTGCTTACATTTGTGATTGTTGGCGCAGGATTTGCAGGAATAGAAACAGCCAGTGAGATACACGACTTTTTGCTTGAAGCAAAAAAACACTA
>JBBIVI010000062.1:0-7973 GCA_037439825.1 Candidatus Nitrosotenuis sp.
GCTTCCTTTATTGGAATAGAAATTATGTTTTGGCCTTTGATCTTTTTTGTTCCAGGACCAAACATTGGGTGAATACACACCGGATTTATCTTTGATGGAATTTTGAGTAGTGCTGCCGCAGTCTTTGCTTTTTGCGAAGATATCTCAATTAGATAAGAGCCTCGTTTCATCTCCTTTGCAATAAGTCTGATTATCTCAGGCGTGCGTCTAGTTGGCGTGCACAAAAGTACTATCTCTGCATTCAAAACCGCCCCCACCAGCGAGGTTGCCTTTTTTACCGTTTTGTCAGTAATTGGTGCCTCTGAATCGAATCCTACTACCTCATAGCCAATGGAGTTAAAGTACTTGACAAACCATTGACCCATTTTGCCGCCTGCGCCTATTATCGTGATGCTTTTCTTCATTTAGATCCCCTTAATGCCTCATGAAGTATTTTCATACCTTCCTTTAGTTTCTTTTCGTCCTGACAGGCAGAAATCCTCACAAAATCCCTGTAATTGCCGAATCCGTCGCCTGGAGCAACTGCTACGCCATAATCAAGCAGTTTGTTGGCAAACTCTAGGCCGTCAAAGTTTGGCTGCCTCACCCTGGCAAAAAGATACATTGCCCCATCAGGCGCGACAAACTCAAGACCCATCTGTTTTGCTGCCTTAACTAGGACGTCAATCTTTGAGCGTACCAATTTTGCGTTGTCTTTTACGTCCGTCTCGAGTGCCTTTAATGCTGCATACTGGATTGGCTCTGCCACATTCGTAAGACACAAAGCTTGCAGTTTGACCATTTTCTCTATTATCTTTTGATCAGCTACAGTGTAACCTATTCTGAATCCCGTCATTGCGTGTGATTTTGAAAACGACTGAGTGACGATGCCTTTTTTGTAGTTGTTTTCAAGTATGCTTTTCCACTGCGAAAATGCGTAATCGGAGTAAATCTCATCACTTAGTACGTACAGGTCGTGTTTTTTTGAAAGCTCGATTATTTGGTCTTGTAGTTGAGGTGGGAGGATCTTGCCGGTAGGATTGTTTGGGTAGTTAAGGACCAGCATTTTTGTGTTGGAGTTAATAGTCTGCTCTATTTGGGAGATGGTCGGCTCCCACTTGTTTTCAAGTGTGGTTGACACAGTCCTTACCTTTACACCCGCATTGATTGCACAGTCTTTGTATGCAGGCCAAGCAGGCTCAATTATGATTATTTCATCCCCTGGATTCAAAAGCGTAGTTATTGCAAGATACACCGAGAACCTACCCCCAGGAGAGACAAGAATGTTTTCTGTTTTTACTTCGGCGCCGAATTTTTTTGATGCATGTTGTGCAATTGCGGCCCTCAGTTGCGGCATCCCAAGTGCAGGACCATACCTTACAAACCCCCTCTCAAATGCCTCACCAAGTGCCTTTTTTAGCTCCTTTGG
The DNA here is from genome assembly GCA_037439825.1 of Candidatus Nitrosotenuis sp. Lineage (GTDB taxonomy): Archaea > Thermoproteota > Nitrososphaeria > Nitrososphaerales > Nitrosopumilaceae > Nitrosotenuis. Next base: position 1,409 of record JBBIVI010000062.1, read on the forward strand.
AGGCATAAAGTCTGGCTCACCGACTTCCATGTGGATTATTTTCTTTCCTTGCTGCTCTAGATTTTTTGCCTTGAGAAATATTGTAAGGTGTGTCTGCTTGCCGTCCGTTTGTACTTTGACGGATTCATTTAGAAGAAAGTTGAGGAATTTTTTTCCAAGTGATTCGTCGAGACCTATTTTGGCACACAGCTCACTTACCTCTTTTCGTAGTTGTTCCTCTCTTGTTTCATCAAAGATACCAAGGCCGCTACTTTTTTTGAGCTCGCCTATTTGTTTTGAGATCTCGGTTCGCTCTTTGAGTAATTTGATCATCTGCAGTGTTATATCATCTATTTTGTTTCGTAACTGGTCAATGTTGGACATTTTACAATACAGGTTTGATGTAGCCGCCCATGAGTGCATGATCTGCAAGTACCAGTGAAACAAGTGAGTCTACTACTGGAGGAGCCCTTGGTACCACGCAGGGGTCATGTCGTCCTTGGACTTGGAGCGTGACTGCCTTCTTTGTCTTTATGTCCACCGTATTCTGCTTTTTTGCAATTGATGAAGCAGGTTTGAATGCAACCCTCATCACTATTGGCATGCCGTTTGAGAGCCCTCCAAGGATCCCTCCGGCGTTGTTTGTTTTTGTTATCACCTTGCCATTTTTGATTACATATGGATCGTTATTTTGAGAGCCTAACAGCTCCGAGCCTGCAAAACCGGAGCCAAACTCCACACCTTTTACAGACGGAATTGAATAGATTGCTTTACTTAGGTCAGATTCAAGTGAGGAAAAGATAGGCTCACCAAGACCTACTGGCAGATTTATTGTAGTCGATTCTATTACACCACCAAGTGAGTCGCCACTCTTTCTTGCAGTCAAAATTGCTTGTCTCATTTTTTCTGCCGTGTTTTTGTTTGGGCACCTTACCTCGTTTTCATAGATCTGATTTTTCATTTTTAACTCGAATTTTTCCTTCATTGTGATTTTGCCAATCTTGATTGTGTAGGCATGCGTCTCGATTCCCAAAACCACCTCTAAGAGCTTCCTTGCAATGGCGCCGCCCATGACGTGCGTTGCGGTGAGTCGCCCCGAGAACCTTCCACCTCCACGATAATCATTAAACATGTGATATTTTACAAGAGCCGGAAAATCAGAATGACCAGGCCTCATCTTTGTGACAAGCTCGCTGTATGCCCTAGAGTCCTGATCCTTGTTCCAAATGATCATCGCAATAGGTGCGCCTGTAGTAAACCCCCTAAAGACGCCAGAGAGAATCTCCACTTGGTCGCCTTCTTTTCTTTGTGTTGAGACAAGTGACTGTCCTGGCTTTCTCTGATCAAGCATTTTTTGTATGTCTTTTTCTTGCAGCTCAAGTCCTGCAGGGCATCCATCCAAGACTGCACCAACACATTTTCCATGACTTTCCCCAAAGCTTGTCAAAACTAGCCTTTGTCCAATTGAGCTTCCGGGCATCAAATAAAAACCAGCAACTGATGCATATAACCTATTTCGTTGAGATTTTTGCCCCTACTCTTCTCATGTCCTCAATAAAGCTTGGATATGAGACGTCCACAGATTCCAGATCTGATACTGTGCAATCACCAACATACATTGCAGCAATACAAAACGCCATAAACAACCTGTGATCGTCTTCTGGATCCAGCGACGCACCCTTCAGAGTAGTTGGAGGGTTCAAAATCATTCCGTCCTCTCTTTCTTGGATCTGCAGACCAAGTTTTTGAAGCTCGCGTGCAATTATTGCGATTCGGTCTGTTTCTTTGAAGCGTGCGTGTCTTACGTTGTACAGCTCAAGTGGCGAGCCGCATTTGAGTGCCAGAATTGACAATGGTGGGAGGAGGTCAGGCGTATTTGCCAAGTCAAATCTGCCACCAAGTAATTTTTCTGGTGTTTTGACTTTGATGGTGTTGTTGTTTAACGATACATCTACACCAAGCTTGCCAAGTATATCGATTATTGCCTCATCTCCCTGTGCCAGATCACCAATTGAGACTTTGATTTTGAGATCTTGCCCTACAAGTACTGCAGCAGACAAAAGTAGCGCCACACTTGAAAAGTCCGATGGAATTGTTATAGTCGTATGCTTGTATTCTTGTGGCTCTATTTTGTATTTTTTGTATGGTTCTACCTCCTCAACTTCGACTCCAAATTTTTTCATTGTAGATATGGTTGCTTCAAGGTATGGCTTTGACACAAGCTCAGAGATTATGTTGACTGTGATTCCATTTTCTGTTAGAGGTGCTGCAATAAACAAAGCCGAGATGAACTGACTTGAGACATTTCCTGGAATTGTTATTTCACCTCCCTTGATTTTTCCTTTGATTGTAAGAGGCGGCCTTCCTTCATTTGAGGAGCATTTCGCTCCAAGGGACTCTAGCGCGTCCAAGAGTGGTTTCATTGGCCTTTTTTTGAGGCTTTCATCTCCTGTGAGAACAGTCTTTGCATCCCTTAATGCAGAAATTGCCGCAGCTATTCTGATTGTGGTACCAGAGTTTGATGCATCCAGCATTAGATCCGTGCCTTCAAATTTGTCAATTCCCTTGACTTTGAGATTGCCCCCTGCCTCTTGAATCTCCGCGCCCAAGTTTTTGCAGATCTCAATTGTTGCGTTTGTATCACGTGACCGTAATGCGTTTTTTATGAGGCTTTTTCCGTTCACCAATGACGCCAAAAATATTGCCCTGTGCGTATAGCTCTTATTAGATGGACAGCTGATTGTGCCACTGAGTTTTGATTGTTCTACCTTACAGTTCATGTACCTCTGCCTTTTTGTTATTTATTTCCGCAGTAATCACTTTTCCTTCAAGCTCTGAGAAGACCTTCTTTATGTTCGAGATGTTGTTCTTTTTTGCCACTGCCGCGATTGCAGGGCCATTGCCTGACACCGATGCACCAAGTGCGCCGTTTTCCACAAGCCGCAGTATGAGTTTTGGATCAGAGTTTAAAATGTGCGATGTTGCAAGGCCGTTTAGTACCATTGCATTCCAATAGTCTCCGTCCTTGGCAAAGTTCCAGGCACGCTCAAAGACGTCCGCAAGAAGACTCAGCTTTTTGATGTTTCCGCGTTTTCTTGATTTTGGAATAAACACTACTGCCCCAATATCAGTCGGGGTTTTTTGCATCTTGATTATTTTGCGTAGTTTGTTATCTGTCACCACGGTGCCTCCAAAATAACATGCGCATGCATCATCAAATGCACCGGTAGTGCTCACCTTAGTTGCAAGAGAAGCATCTATTCCCGCATCAAGCACCTGTATGTCTGTATATTTTGGCTTGAAGATCTTGTGACATGCAAGTGAAACTACTGAAGATATCGCGCTTGAACTCTTCAGGCCGTATCCGGTTGGAATCTCTGACTTGATGTTTAGTTCGATTTTGTTTTTTTCTAGTTGTTTTTTTGGTATCGAAAGTTCAATTACCTTGTTTACAAGACGCGAGCTGAGGTTTTTGTTTTCTGCTTCAACGATTATTCCGTGACCTTCAGATACACGCATTACTGCCTCTACCTTTGATTCGATTCCAAGTGTAGCTCCCTTCCAGGTAGCTATGGCATTTACAATGGAAATCGCACCGTTTACTGTTGCCTTGACCTTCATTTAGAAACCACCGAGTAGGACTTTTTTCATCGCCTCGTAGGGTGCAGGAATTTTGTGCCATATCTCAAATGCAAGACATGCCTGTCCCAAAAGCATCTCGTAACCATATATTACTGTGGCCGAATTTTTTTTGCTTTGTGTAATAAGATCGGTGTTCATTGGCATGTAAATTATGTCGTAAACTACGTGGTTTGAGCTGATTGCGCTAGTCGAAATTGGGCTTGGCTCTCCTTTTAGACCCACCGAAGTTGCATTTACAATGAATTTGTGTTCGGCAACACTTGATGATGCATTAGAAAGCAATACTGACTCAGACTCGAGTCCCAGTCCAGCGGCAAACTTGGCAAGTTCTTGTGCTCTGGGCAAAGTCCTGTTTGCTATAGTGACCTTACGTGCTTTTTCTTTTGCAAAGCCTGCAACTATTGCCCTAGCAGCACCGCCTGCTCCCATAACCAACGCACTCTGTCCGGAAATTGCAATATTTCTTTTCTTGAGGGGTTCCAAAAATCCATCCATGTCCGTGTTGTACCCGACGAGCTTGCCGTCATCATTTGTTACAGTGTTTGTTGCCCCAATTGTTTTGCATTCCGGACTTGCCTCATCTAAAAACTTCATCATTTCTATTTTATGTGGGATAGTTACGTTAAATCCTGCGATTTTTATTTTCTTTAGTGATTCTATTCCTGCCTCCAGCTCCCCCTTTGGAATCCTATATGCAATGTAAGTACAATCAAGCCCTGTTGCCTTAAAGGCCGCGTTGTGAATACTTGGAGACAGCGAGTGATCTATTGGATCACCAATTACTGCATATGTTTTAGTCATCTTTGTTTTTGCAAAGCAAGGAGCGATTTAACTTCATCTACGCTGAACTGGCCTGGTGCAACAGGCTTGCTAAGCGAGACATACGTGTAGGGGCTCCCAAGATGCATGCAGAGAATTCTGGAGATCCTGCCATAGTCACCCATGGCAAACGCAATCAGGTTTGGATCTTGTTTTCTGTAAAGTGACAGAACCGATGCTGTATCTTTTATCGAGTTTGCAGTAGTGACGATTTTGATGTACTTTGATAGTCTTTGCATATTTTGAAGCCTTTGTAGTAATTGTGCAATCGACGGTGTCTTTTTAAAATCGTGCCATGACACCAAGATTTTGGTCTTGGTTTTTTTCACATAGTTTAGCAACGATTTGTTTTTTGACAATGTAGAGTACTCTATGTCAATCATATACGGGTTGTACTCTGAAATCAGCTTCAAAATCGAGATGCGTTCATTCTCTGTGCCGGAAAATCGTCCACCTTCTGATTTTGGACGTAGTGTGCACACGCACCTTTTGTGGTATCTTTTTGTTTTTTCAAGCACTTCTGGGATTTGGATTGGTTTTAGAAAATCAAGGCGTAGTTCCGCATAATCGGATTTTTGGAGTGCCTTTTTTAGTGTGGACACTAGCCTCGATGGAGAAGATTCGGCTACACTAACACACGTCTTGTACGCCATTTATTTTTCTAAAATGTATTCGTCCGAGACTTCCATGCCAAAGTGTCTGCCAGTTGCAGATTTTACATGCACCAGTACCGTGTCGCCTTTTTTCAGATGTGTGACTGATACTAGATGGCCTCCAGGCTTTACAAATCGGATCGTTTCAGCATCCTGAGCTATTATTCCACCTACTTCGTCCCCTGCTTGAGCTTTTATCATCAACATTGGTCTTCGCTCTATTTTGGATCGGCCCACCGTTGCCCGTCTGGCTTTACCTTTTGAATCAACTACGAGGACCTCGGCGCCTGTCTCCAGCTCCGAAAGATACTTTGTTGTTCCATCAGGAGACAGTGTATAGCAATGGACTGCACCCGCATTTACTCTGAACGGCCTTGGTGACGTAAATGATGAGCCGACGGATTCGTTGTGAACCAAAAACAAAAAGTTTGATCTGCTTCCAATCAACATGCCTTCACCTCTGTGCAACATGGACGCAGTATCAACACAGACACGCTCACCGTCACCAACTTCTTTGATGTCAATTATCTTTGCTTCTCTGAGCTCAAACGTACTGCTTCCAAGATATACCATTGCCTCCTTTACTTCAGAAAGCGAGCTTGCCTCAAAAATTACACCGTCGACTCCTATCTCCAAGATGGAAAACATTTTTCTTACCTCTTCTGGAGTTCTTGCGAGTGCAAATATCTCAGTGTGCATTTTGTGTAGCTTTGCTATGATGTTCTCAAGTGGAATTATCTTCCAGTCCTTTACCTCGATTATGACAAAATCAAGTCCTTTTTTTGCTTCGCTGAATATCTTTTCAATGTCTGCGTTTGAAAGTACCTTGAACTTTTTGCCTACCTTTTTGCCCTTTGGTTTTGGTCCATCTTTTTCCAAAATCACGTATTTGGCATTTGGTGAGGGATAAATCGAGACAAGTTTTGATTTTGTTCCAATTAATTTTGGATCCACATAAACGGTCTTTACTCCTTGCTGCTCCAATCCTGCCAAAAACTTGGCAAGTTGCGATTTGGAGACCTTAGGTGAAATTATTAGATCACTACTTTTTTCCAATTTTCTTCTCTGCTTCTTTTGCTGATTCTTTTCTGAATATTATTGCTGCTAGTGCCTCGACCATTTGGTCTGGATGTTTGTGCGCAAATATGTTACGACCATAAGTTACACCTTTAGCTCCTGCCTTCATTGCATCCTCTGTCATCTGCAAGACGTCAGAGTCTGTTTTTGTCTTTGGACCGCCTGCAATGACTACTGGCACAGGTGTGCTCTTTACAATTTTTGCAAACGAGTCGATATCGCCAGTGTATAGTGTTTTAACAATGTCTGCTCCAAGTTCTGCGCCAATTCGCGCTACATGCCCTACAATTTCCGGATCGTGTGGGTTTTTAATATTCTAACCACGAGGATACATCATTGCAAGCAAGGCAACATTCAATTTATGACATTCTTCTTATATCTAGCCGAGTTGTTCG
>JBBIVI010000063.1:0-2606 GCA_037439825.1 Candidatus Nitrosotenuis sp.
AAAGCTCATCAAGCTTCTAAACACTGCAAGTAGAAGACTTACAGACAGGCTCAACCCTGCCTGGAAGGGAGACCCAATTCACGTAGACCTTAGGTACAACCCAGGTAACATAATGAGTGTAGTAATTTCCGATGTTCATAGGGACGGAACCGTCACAAACACAGGCCTGCTCAGCAGACGCGCAGAGGGCTTCAAGTGGACGTTTTCATTTATTGTAAACTTTGCGGCAGAGACGCAGAGAGCTGAGCTAAAGGAAGCAATTTTGCTTTTGGACGAGCCTGCAAGGAACCTCCACCCAGCTCAGCAGATGGGAATCTCTGATCTTCTAAAAAGCCTAGCAGGCTCAAACCAAGTACTGTATGCCACACACTCACCATTTATGATATTTGACTACACACCTGGCAACCTGCTCGTAGTAGAGCTTGACAAAAGGCGACATCTGAGCAGAATACATTATGATTACTGGAATGCAGACGATGCCACACTGATTCCAATTTTGTATGGGCTTTCACGAGGCCTAGTAGAATCCATAGTAGACAGAGAGATAGGCACAAACTCAAGGCCTGTCATTATTGTGGAAACCATGTCTGATGCAATGTACCTAAATGCATTTGACAAGTTCTTAGAAGACCCAAACATCTCTATGAATCCACTCAACGTAGTCGCATCATATAGTAAAAACTCGACCCTGCCGCTTGCCATATTTTACCGAAATCATGGCCACAACGTCTTTGTTATACTCGACAACACCCCAGAATCAAAAAAGATTGCTGAGCAGCTAAAAGCAAACGAATTTTCAGACATGCAGATAATCTACCTAGAACATGCAGGTAAACCAATAGAGTCAATAGAAGACCTCATGATAATAGATGACTACTTACATGCAGTAAACCAGACATATGAGATAAAGCTTAGAAGGGAAGGGTTTAGGAATCTGACAAAAGAGGAGGTTCTTGCAAAAGGCAAAAAAGGAATAGTAGACAATCTCCGTAGTATCTGGCATGATCACCGAGAGGACGGCTGGAATGAATTTGACGTAGAAGAAATTGCAAGATACATCTGTGAAAAGATATCTCTAAAGGAAGCAGACTTTTTGACGGACAAGACAAAAGACCAGTTCAGGGGACTCTTTAGATTAATTGCGGAAAGAATACGACAACAACAAAACCTCACAGCCCATGTTGGTTTAACGAAATACCAGAGGAGCAAGCCCCGCTAGTCATTAAAGTATTTTACTGATGAATAATTCTTAATTTTCAAAAAGGGTAAGTAAATAATGCTCAATGAAGCAAGTAAAATGATTGTGAAGTACTCCACTCCAGCAGTATTTGGACTAATTATTTCATTATTTGTTTTTGCAAATTCTGCATTTGCTCAAACCACGGTAGAAAGTACCAATTTTGAAAAGACGACAATACTTGAATTTACCAACAACGACAACACTCAGGTAAAGACGGTAAGAATATGGCTTGGCGCAGACGCTGGTACGTTCAAGTCTTTCAAGACCGAAAAGGGGTGGACAGGCATGAAGACTCCTCAGGGCGTCTTGGTGTTCACCTCAGATAATCCACTTGGGCCAGGCGAGTCTGTCAAGTTCGGTGTAAAAACAGAGAATGTTGTACCTGGGATAAACTGGAAGACTTTGGACGTTAGTGGTAATGAGCTGACAATCGGCAAGGTTGCACCAGGCCAGTCATCTCAACCACCAGAGGTAACAACACCTCCACCAGACAATACCAAGCCTACCACTACAAATCTGGATAACGCAGTTTTCAGAATAATTCCAGACAAGCCCAAAAACGGTGACAGTATTAGAGTCGTAGGCTACGGATTCCCGCCAAACGAGCAACTCGACTTTGCAATCGACGGCGAAAAGCTGGAAGACTTTCTAACCGATGGTACCGGCAATCTGCTTGGCAGAGCAAAGATTCCAATTACAAAAACCGCAGACCGTGTAGAGTTTTCTTTGGCCGATGATCAGGGCCACAAAAAAGTAATTAGCCTCAGAATAGAGTTTAGAGAAGAACAACCAGTCAGTCCCAAACAAAAACATCTGACAGTAGACAAATTTGTTGAAGTTGCAGAGCCAGGTCAGCTCATTAGCGCAAGTGGTACAGGTGAACCAAACTCTGCAGTCACCATAACAGCACAAGACCAAGCTGGGAACAAAATATACGAAGCAGTAGTAACAGTTGATAATCAAGGACGGTGGTCGCATCAGACTACTGTACCTCCAGACACTCCAATTGGAACGAGAACTGTTAAGTTCAGTGACGGAATAGATACAATAGAAAAAACACTGAGTATATCAGTATCAAAGACGATCCACATCAAGTCATCTACCATCAAATACAATCCGGGAGACAAGATGGTTTTCAATGGTACTGCAGTAGCAGGTAAACCACTCGAAGTCGTCATAAATGATCCGATTGGAAAGGAGATCTTCTCCGATATTTTGCCAGTAGGAGATAATGCTACTGTGAACTTTGAGTATCAGACGCAGGCAACATCTATGAAGGGAACATATGTTGCAATATTTACTCAAGAGCAAGAATCAGAAATTGTACGCGTAGGACTTGGTGAGTTTCCAAGTGAGCAGATAGTTG
>JBBIVI010000063.1:2668-7709 GCA_037439825.1 Candidatus Nitrosotenuis sp.
ATTACTCATAGTAGATCCATCAGACAGAGTCAAGATATCAGACAACATAACGCTTGGCTCCGACGGCAGGGCCGAATACGAGCTAAGCCTAGCAGACTACAAGTCGGGTGTTTACTCGGTCGTAATAAAATATCAAAAATTCCAGACGACCGCAGTATTTTCTGTCGGCCTACAGACAAGTTCAGGTCCGATTCAAGCTCAGACTACAAAGCAGACATACCAGCTTGGAGACAGCATACTGATTTTGGGCTCAACAAATCCAAACGTCCTTCTCAAGATAGAGATGTCAGATCCAGATGGAAATGTGATAAAACGCAAAGAGATCTTTTCCGACAAGGAAGGTAAGTTCTCAGACGGTACATTCAGGGTTCCAAGTGATGCAAAAGAAGGCACTTGGTTGATCAAGGTAAGCAGCGGGCCAAACTATGCAGAAGCTAAGATAGTCGTGGCAGGAACCACGCAGCAGTCATTTGCGGTGACTACAAACAAGTCTTCATATCACAACGGCGAGACGATGACCATAAGCGGTACTGGCGGTGGAAAGACACAGACTACCGTAGTTAGAATACTTAATTCGGCAAATACTGAAATCGAGGAGCTTACCATGATATCGACAGATGTAGGAAGTTTCCAGACTATTTGGATCATACCGCTTGATCTCGACCCTGGAACCTACAAGATCAGGGCAACCATAGGCCCAGATACTGCAGAGGCCACAATTACCATACAATAAAACTAGAACGCTTTTTATTACTCCTACTAGGACGTACTCGTTGTGAATCTCCAAAACATCATAACAGAGTATCCGGACTTTCCAAAAAAAGGGATTTTGTTTCGCGACATTAGCCCCATTTTAAAAAACCCATCAGCGTTATCTTATGTGGTAGACGAGTTTGCAAAAAGATACCATGCAAACGACGTAGACTTGTTTGCCGGAATAGAGTCACGTGGATTCCCAGTTGCTTGTGCACTATCTTTGAGGTACAACAAGGGCATGATCATGGTAAGAAAGCAAGGCAAACTTCCAGGAGCTACAATAAAAAAAACTTATTCAATTGAATACGGCAAGGCCACAATGGAGATGCAAAAAAACTCCATCAGTCAGGGCCAACGCGTGCTTATCTGTGATGATCTTTTGGCAACTGGTGGTACTGCCAAGGCAGCAGCAGAACTTGTTGAAAAACTCGGCGGACAGGTAGTAGGATTTGCATTCATAGTAGAGTTGACAGATCTTGGCGGAAGGGAAAAGATCGAAAAATACAGAATTGAATCTTTGGTGAAATACTAGTTGGAACAAGCAGAGATTGGGATCTTTGGAGGTACTGGAATCTACAATTCTGGTTTGTTGCAGGAAGCAAAAGAGATAACAATAGACACACCATACGGCAAACCTTCTGACTCTATCACAATCGGAATATTCAAAGGAAGAAAGATAGCATTCATGCCAAGACATGGAAAAAAGCACACAATACCACCACACCTCATAAACTACAGAGCAAACATCTGGGCATTCAAACAGCTTGGCATTACTCGAATAATTGCACCATCAGCAGTAGGCAGCCTCAAAGAGGAGCTTGCCCCAGGCCAGTTCGTGTTGCCGTCACAGTTTATCGACTTTACAAAATCGCGCAATGGTACCTTCTCAGAGGAAGGCAGAGTCATTCATATTTCAGTAGCAGACCCATTTTGCCCTGAATTACAGGCTGCAATAAAACATAGAGGTACACCAAGACCGCACATATGTGTGCATAGAAGGCCCGAGATTTTCAACAAAGGCAGAATCGAGATTTTTCAAATCAACAGGTGCAGATATTATAGGAATGACGCTTGTTCCAGAGTGCCAGCTTGCACGAGAGGCGCAAATCTGTTACGCTTCCATCTCTACTGTAACCGACTATGATGTATGGGCCGAAAAGCCGGTGACCGCAAAAGAAGTGCTTGAGACATTATCAAAGAACGTACAAAACACCAAAAAACTCCTCACATCAGTACCAGACGAGATCCCGAAACAAAGAAAATGTCATTGTGCAAAAGCGTTAGAAGAAGCAGAGTTTTAGCCGTCTGCAAAGGTTTCTTTGCTTATTCCTTCTGGTAAGGTAATATTTCCTTCAACTAGATTCTTTTGTAACGCATCAAGTACGACGTTTACGTCGTAGCCTAGTTTTTTGAGTGATTTTTCTGTGGCCTTTGATAACTTGGCACCTATATTGTGCCCTCCAATTCTGCCAAAAGCGATTGCAGAAAACTTGAACGTGTTTCCATCCACACTGAAAGTGCCTGTTATTTTTGCCGCCATTTGTGTTCCCTTGACATCATTTATGCGAACATCAAGCTGCATGATACCACCCTCTAGATGTCTATTACTTTGTTGATATAGTCATCAATTAGAAAGCTTGTATGGTTTGGATCATCGACTGCAAAGTTTCTAACTAGAATATCAATTACTTTGTCGTCTGGATTTTCCACCTTTAGTGTTCCATTTTCTTTTAGTTTGACCAGCTTCCACCTATCTTTTCCTTTGAAGAGTTTTCTTACTAACACTGCCCATTTTTCATCAGGTTCTATCTTTGGCATACCTACATAATCCACAATCGAGTCTATACCTAGCTGTTTTTCTTCGCAGAACTTTTTTTTGCACACAGCACATCGCCAGACGTCAATTGAGCCGATCGTTCGCTCATTATAGTTGATGTTTGTCACACCAAAGTAAGTGATCTGATGCTTGCAGTTTTCCGTATCTGTGGTCATGGATTTGTGACGCAAAAATGGTCTATTTAGTCCTAGTCCTTGCTTTATCGTAGAAATCCTCTAGAGCCACACCTATGTTGTCAACTATGAGATTTTTTTTGAATTCAATATTCTCCTTTTGACACATTTTTCTATACATGTTTACTGCGGTGAATCGTGGGTGCATTGCTTCAAACTCAGTTGTCGAGATATCAATAAAGCCACCCCGCTCTACTAGTCTTTTTGCAGTGTCCATAGCTTCGTCATAGCTGACTCCAAGATCTTTAGCAATTTTGTCCACACTCATTTTGCCTTTTGTAGTAATGTGCAAAAAGACCTTAGCCTCAAGTGGGCTAAGCTTGATCTGATCAATGAGGTCTTTTTCTACGCGATTTAGGCTCACAACTACATTGATGGGTCTGAATAATTAAATCTCGGGTTGCTTTACTTTGAAGAGTTTTTTTGATAACTTAAATGAGAAGCCCATTCCGATAAAGTGCACTATTACTCCTACAATGAGTGCAGTTATCTTGTCGCCAAGGATATACCAACTTACAAAGAATGCCACAAGTGATGGAATTGTAATTATTGCGCCAATAATTGAGCCTTTTAGGAATATGCCTTTGGTTGGATTAGGTGTTACCTTTTTGTCCACACTTGACGGTTTTTTGCCCATAATAAAAATCGATTTAGTCTTCTTGTTTGCAGATTTGTTCAATTTGAACACATGGTTACTTAATTTCAGTAATTACAAACCAGCTTTGTGACAAATCGTAAATATCTCAACAGGGAAGAGGATAAAGTCAATAAGACGTCTGACTCGTTTGAACGACCAGAAAAAGAGATCTTTTTGGAGAAAAGTACACCAAAAAATCGTACAAAAGAAGAGTTTGGTCTCAGTGACGATATCAAGGATGTAAACAAGTATCTAAATTCTCTAAGCAAGCATATCGAGGAACAGAAAGCAAAAATCGAGCAAATAAAAAAGAAGCAGAATAATTTTGAAAAAGAATTGGACGTTCTCAAGGTAGGTCAACCCGTGCCAATAGAGCCTGCAAAGACAGAGTTTGAGAGCTTAGGCAAGGAATTTGAGTCAGACAAGGTTATTGATGACATTAGTGCAATTGTTCAAAAAGAGATTCAGAATCGCATCATGGTCTTAGAAAGTCAACTGCAAGAAGAAAAGAAAAACTCGGCAGAATTTAAGAAAATCTTGGAGATTAATCTAAAAAAATTCCATCGAATCGAAAAAAGCCTCAAAGGTGAAAAAGTCATCTTAGAATCCGAAGTAAAAGAGATGACACAAAAACTCATTCAGGCAGAAAGACTGTCTGCGATAGGAGAGCTTGCATCACGTCTTGCACACGATTTGAAGAATCCACTTTCTGCAATCAAGGGAACTGTTCAAGTGATCAAACATACAAGCAAAAATTTGGACGAGCAAACGCTCAAAAGAATTGATCTCGTTGAGAAATCTATTTTTCGTATGACTCATCAAATCGACGGCGTACTTGATTTTGTTAAAGGTACCCCGCTTAAAAAAGCCCAGCATCATTAAATGAGATAATTGTTTCTGCGCTTCAGACGTTAATGATCCCATCAAATGTCACCATTAATTTTCCAAAAGATGACATTGTCTTTTTGTGTGATCCACAAAAAATCGAGATCATGCTTACAAACATTATACTAAACGCAATTCAAGCAATAGGGGATAACAAAGGTACGATCAACATCAGGACAAAAAAACACCAAGACAGCATCCAAATAAAAATAGAAGATTCTGGTCCTGGAATACCTTCTGACATAGTAAACAAGATCTTTGATCCTTTGTTTACAACAAAGCAGGAAGGAACCGGACTTGGCCTTGCTAGCTGTAAAAACATAGTAGAGCAGCACAAAGGCGATATAACTGTGACAAACAATCCCACCACATTTACGGTTACTCTGCCGTTTTACGCGTAGCTGCAAATCATCCATAAATGCTTTATATTTAGCAAAACACAACTGATTCAAGTGGCAAGCTACAAAAGATCCTATTCCAATGAGCAGTCGATAAACTTCATAGTCCCAATTATGATAATTCTGTTTTTGGGCATAGTGTACATCATGTCTTTGCGCTACGGCCAAGGTGCTGTTAGCTTTATCCTAGTAGGAATTGCTGCGGCCACTATGATTTACTGGGGCTTTGTGCTCAAAAAGATGACCAAGACAGAAAAACCCAAGTATACGGCAAGAGAGGCCGAAAGTAAGAACTGGGTCTACGACCTCATTAAAGGAGAAAACGAGATCGTCTTTGTTGCAGAGGTACCTGGAC
>JBBIVI010000064.1:0-7543 GCA_037439825.1 Candidatus Nitrosotenuis sp.
GACCCAATCGGTTTAACAGAATCTGATCAATAGATTGTGTGTTTGCAGTAACAATGGCAATACCGATAGCGGGCTCTTTTGGATTGTCAAATATTGGTGTGACCAAAAACAATTTTCTTTTTTCATCTTTGCCGAGGGTTATTTGTGCAAATGATTCCTCAAGTCCTTTGGTGAACATTGGATCAGACGTGAAATCCTTTTTCTCTCTTGTATTTAACAAGGAAAACAATCTTTTTCCATCAGCACTTACTATTTCGACATTTTCAAGATCATTTAATCCTCCTATTGTGGCCTCAAATGCTTGAATTTCAATCAGAAAGTCAATCCTTCGCTCAGAGATTTTGGTTGCAAAAACTGATTCGTCTTCGATGAGACTGAATTCGTTTATCAGATTTTGAATCATTGGGTCTGTGGCAATTACCTGGATTTGCTGGATCTTGGAGCTTAGTAGATTTTTTAACGAATCCCCCCTGACAGCAGACTGACTTGTGAGCTGGTCCATTACACGGTCTTCGATTATGATGTTTGCATAGTGAAACGAGAAGAAAATTGTCACACCGATTCCAACCAAGGAGACCATCATGACGAGTGTAACAAGCTTCTTGTCCAATGTGACAGGAATGGGCTTTCTCATGGATCCGAAGGAAGTAGCTTAGAATATCTCTTTTTCTAAGATTCTTAGTCATTGATTTATTCTAGTAGTTTCTAATAACTACAGATGAGAGGGCTTTGTCACATCTGCCTCAAATCAAACATGGAACTTGTAATTGAACGGGGTCAAATTATGTGCAAGTCCTGCTTTGAAAAGCAAAAAACTAAATCCTCAGCTTAATGAGCAGAAAAGATGAAACTTGGCATCTTTTCTCATTGTACCATAGATGAAATCAAATTAAATCAAGGACTGTATGAAAGACCTGGAGGCCCAGCATGTTATTGTGGGCTTGCTGCAAGAAACATGGGCTGTGATGTTGAGCTTGTTACAAAATTTGGTCATGATTTTAAATTTGTCGAACAGCTTCAACAAAACAAAATAAAATTTGAAAATGTACCATCCATAAAACCTACCACACGTTTCAGGTTGGAAATTAATAATTCTGATAGAACATTATGGCTTCAAAACATCTGCGATGAAATAATCTATAATAAAATTAACGCTGACTGCATTCTTGTGAGTCCTGTTTTTAATGAAATACCGCTACCTGTGTTTGAAATGATAAAAAATGATGCCGAGTTGATTTGTCTTGATCCACAAGGATTTTTACGTAGAAAGGATTTTAATAACAAAATTTACTTTGAAAAAACACAAGTAGACCTCACAAAAATTACAATACTTAAATCCGATCCAAACGAAGTTTTCAACCTTACTGGTCTGACAGGACTAGGTGGAGTAATGGAGCTCAGAAAAAAAATCAAGTACATCTTGTATACTAACAAACGCGATGTTTCACTATTTTTTGAAAACAGACAATACTCAATTCAGTTGCCACACATGGATGTTTATGATACATCTGGGGTTGGCGATATCTTTACTGCGACTTTTTGTTGTACTTTACTTAAAGAAAAAGACGCCTTGTGGGCACTAAGTTTTGCAGGTGGTGCAGCACAGGCTGCATTGGAATCAAAGGAAATCGGCCTTGATAAAGTGCCTCCGCGCGGAGCTACGGAAACAAATGCCAGCTATTTTTATAATACAATCAAGTTTGCAGATGTCTAAATTTATTATAATGCTGGAGGTTAATGATTCGTGCAATTTGGAATTTCAGGTTTTGGACCAACAGACATTGCTGTCAAAACAATAAAAACAGTATTGGACGATTATGGCATCGCATCTTCTTATGTCGGATACAAAACGAGAAAAGACATGGATTGTGTAATAGTTACTGGGGGAGACAGAGGAGTTAGAAACTATTTTCACAAAGCTCAGGATCCTCAAATTCCAATTCTTGGGGTTAGCGAATCAGAATCAAGTGGATTTTTGGCACAAGTTGATCTAAAAGAATTCTCATCATATGTAAACAGGATAAAAAAAGGTGATTATGCGCTTTCAGAATTTACCCGCCTTGGTGTAAAAATCGACGGCAAGCCAATATATCCAGTTCTAAACGATGTCGCCGTATTTCCTTCAAAAAGTGCAGTGCTCATGGAACATATCTTGCGAATAAACAATGAGGAGGTATGGCACGACAGTAGCGATGGCGTGATAATCTCTACACCTATTGGTTCGTCTGCGTATTCCATGTCTGCTGGAGGCCCAATGATATTTCAAGACTCGCCTGTGTTTGGCATAGTCTCAGTTAATTCGCTTGATATTACAAGGAGGCCTCTGATTGTTCATGATACTAGTGTGATTCAAATAGATGATGTATCGTCTCGATTATTTTGCGAAGTAGTCATGGATGGAGTAGACAGATTCAGAATAAACAACACGTTAGAATGTACAAAATCTATGCCGCCTGCAAAAATAATAAAAATGAAACAAGACTCTACAGCAGTCTCTGCTTTGGCAAAAAAAGTAAAGCTTGCAGAAGACCTGCTCAACATGCCGCCAAGCTCAAAGTTACTTCTAAAAACTCTTGAGTATGAGGGGGCTATGACTCAAAGAGAGTTGGTCGCAAAGACGCTTTTACCAGACAGAACAGTGCGACTCGCACTAAGGCACCTTCTTGATAAAGGGTATGTCAAAAAGAAGATCTCGATTCGTGATGCCAGACAAAAAATTTATGAAATTACTAAAATCGATTAATTACCTTCTAGAGTATAAACTCACAGAAATTGAGTCTGGGTTATTGGCTAGTATGAAAAAATCACTACTTTTACATGTAGTGGGCATTATCAGGCCTGCAAGTTTGACCCTTATTACATCTCGGTCTGATCTTATCTCTAACTCTGGCGAGTAGATTTTTTCTCTTCCAGCACATACTTCCACAGTGACAATGTAGAGAACAGATAGCATGCGAGATTTGGTGATCTGAGTTATTCGTATCGTTCTATCATCTTCGGGCTCCTTTAGATCTCTAAAGTTCTTGATTGGTATCTTTTTGATTTTGTATTCAAGGCTTTTTGGTTCAGCAAATGCAACATTAGCAAACATAGCCAGTATGATCAGTATTCCTAAAACCGCACCTAGTGCCGATTTCATTAATAATATAATCAAAAAATTCGATTTAAAAATTCTGATTGGGAGAGGTCTGTCGTTAACTTGCAGCTGCGTTGATAAACGCCTCAAATGATTCTTCCGGATAGCCAGGTCGACTATTGAATTCTGGATGGAATTGAACTCCAAGATAGAATTTATGCGATGGCATTTCCAATATTTCCATTCTCTTTGAGTTGTCACTTTCTGCAGAAAAGATTAAGCCATTTTTCTCAAATACATCCAGATATTTTTTGTTAATTTCGTATCTGTGCCTGTGTCTGCGTACGATTTTGTTGGAGCGATATGTTTTGAATGCAAGTGTGTTGATTTTTACTTGAATTTCATGCGCTCCAAGTCTCAATGAGCCGCCCATGTTTTCAACCGTTTTTTGTTCTGGAAGTAAATCGACTACTGGATTGGTTGTATTCGGCTCAAGTTCTGTAGAATTAGCATCTTTTAAGTTGCATACAGAGCGACCAAATGCAACTGCAGCAAGCTGAAATCCAAAACAGATTCCAAGATATGGAATATTCTTCTCTCTTGCATAATCTGCAGTTCTTATGATTCCTTCAGAACCGCGTACTCCAAAACCACCGGGAACAAGTATGCCATCATATTTGGAAAGATCATTTATGTTACCGTTGATTTCCTCTGAATCGATCCAAGTAATGGATACATCTTTGCCAATTTTTGCCCCAGCATGTTTCAATGCATGATTTACACTGACGTAGCTGTCTGCAAGTGTTACATATTTGCCGACCATAGCAATCTTTACTTGGCCTGATGTGTGTTCAAGCGAATTTACTATGGAATTCCATCTATCCCAGTTTGTGGAGGTATTGACTAGCCCAACTTTGTTAAATTTGGTAAAAATGTTGTCAACTATTCCCTGATCATACAGAATTTGCGGAACCATAAAAATCGATTTTACATCGTGGCATGAAAAAACATCCTTTGTTGTCACGTTTGTAAACATGGAAATCTTCTTTTTTGTAGATTCGTGCAAGGGAGTCGAGCATCTAACTGCAATCAGGTCTGGTTGAATACCGATTCTGCGAAGCTCTTGGACACTATGCTGAGTGGGTTTTGTCTTTTGTTCACCTACTACATCCAATGAGGGTGCTAGGGTAACGTGTACGAATATGACATTTTGTGGTCCGTCTTCTAGTCTTAATTGCCTTAATGCTTCCAAAAATGGCAAGCTTTCTATGTCACCTACCGTTCCACCACATTCTACTACCAAAATGTCTAGTTTTTCGTCTTCAGCAATCTTTCGTATTCGTCGTTTTATCTCGTCTGTTACATGAGGGATTATCTGCACGCATGCGCCAAGGTACTCTCCACGCCTTTCAGCCTCAATAACTGTGGAATAGATCTGAGCAGTTGTGATGTTGTGAGTTTTTGCAATATTTTGGTTCAAAAATCGTTCATAATTACCAATATCCATATCACATTCTCCACCGTCCTCTGTGACAAAGACCTCACCGTGAGCAATTGGATTCATAGTACCCGCATCATAATTTAGGTAGGGGTCGATCTTTACGCAAGAAACTTTCTGATTTGATAGTTGCAAGAGTTTAGCAATCGAGGATGTGACTACACCTTTGCCAAGGCCTGACATCACACCTCCCGTAACAAAGATGAATTTTGTCTGCACATTTACAGATGAAATATGGGATTTTTATTCTTTATTGGTAGCGAAAATTTTAATGCATCCTATTTTTCTTCAAAAGAATTGTTTTTTGAAGGAATCTGGCTTACGTTGGTTGGCAGCATAGCGAGTGCTCTTGTATCTTCAAGTTTTATCCCACAGATCATAAAAGACTATAAAACAAAACACCTCAACGACGTTTCATATCTTTTAATGATCTTGATCTCAATTGGGATGTCATTGTGGATAGTTTACGGTATTGAAAAGCAAGATTTTGTTATAATTGGAGCAAATATGGTAACAATAATACTGAACATGATCCTTCTTGCCTTAAAGGTCAAATATTCAAAATAATCTATCTTGTCGCTGCTTTTAATTTCTGTGTAAACGTCATTACTGCTTTTTCTAATTTTTGTGGTTCTGTGTTCTCAATCAGTCTTATTAGCGCACTTCCAACTATGGCTGCATCTGCACCATGCTTAACATAATAAGCAATATCTTCTGGTGTCGAGATTCCAAAACCAATCCCCACTGGGATTTTTGAATTTGCGATTTTTTTGGTATTTTTTAATGCGTCAATTGTATAACGTTGTATTTTAGCCCTCACTCCGGTGGTGCCAAATACTGAGACTAGGTACAAAAATCCAGTTGTCTGTTTGACTATTCTTTGTAGTCTTGATTTAGATGTATTTGGAGAAACAAGAAAGATTGTATCCATCTCGTGTTTTTTCGCTGCATTGAGATAGTCTTTTGATTCCTCGACTGTCATGTCAGGGACAATAAATCCATCCAATCCAGATTTTTTTGCCATACTAAAGAAATGATCGTAACCTTGATGATACAATATGTTTGTGTATGTCATGAGTACTAATGGAATGTTGCTTTCTTTGCGAATCTTGCTGACAAGATCAAAAAACTGCCTTAGTTTTGTTCCTTTTTGTAAAGATATTGCACTGGCATTCTGAATCACCGGTCCATCTGCCAGAGGATCAGAAAATGGAAATCCAAGTTCGATTATGTCCACACCACCCTTGATGAGTCCTCTTACTGCAGATATGGTGGCCTTGTAATTTGGGTACCCAATCATCAGATAGGCAATCAGTGCCTTTTCATTTCTTTGTGCAAGTTCTTCAAACTTAGCTTGGATTCTTGAAATGTTTTTTGACATATTCTTCAACTACTTCTACATCCTTATCTCCTCTTCCAGAGAGAGTTACAACAATTGATTCTGATCTTGGTTTTGTTTTTGCAATTTTTATTGCATGAGCTATAGCATGCGATGATTCCAAGGCCGGGATTATACCTTCTGTTCGTGTCAATAACAAAAATGCGTCAATTACCTCTTTGTCTGTCGCACTAGTATATTTGACTCGTTTTTGATCTTTTAGATATGCGTGTTCTGGTCCGACTCCTGGATAGTCAAGACCTGCAGAAATGCTGTGTGTTTCTTGAATCTGACCTTCTTTATCCTGTAAAAGATATGTCATCATTCCATGCAAAACTCCTTTTGATCCTACGTTCAATGTGGCAGAATGATGTCCTGATGTCAAGCCCTGACCTGCAGCTTCTACACCGATTATTTCTGTGTCAGTGTCAATTAATGGATAAAACGTTCCAATTGCGTTGGAACCACCGCCTACACACGCAATTACTGTATCGGGGTTGGTTTTTCCAAGCTTTTTCATTTGCTGAACGATTTCTTTGCCTATGATGGACTGAAAATCCCTTACCATTACTGGGTATGGATGTGGTCCGACTGCAGAACCAAGTAGATAGTATGTATCCTTGACGTTAGTTATCCAGTCTCTTATGGCTTCATTTATCGCATCTTTGAGAGTCTGTGAACCACTTTTTACTGCATGAACATCACAGCCAAGTAGATTCATTCTAAAAACATTCAATTTTTGTCTGATTGTATCTTTGTAACCCATGTAAACTTCGGCTTTTAGTCCTAGGCACGCACACGCCATAGCTGTTGCGACACCGTGTTGACCTGCGCCGGTTTCTGCAATTATCCTGGTCTTATTCATACGCTTTGCTAAAAGCGCCTGCCCAAGCGTATTGTTGATTTTATGAGCCCCGCCGTGTAACAAATCCTCGCGTTTTAGATAGATCTTGGCACCGCCAACCTTTTTTGTTAGGTTTTTCGCAAAGTAGAGTGGGGTAGGACGGCCTGCGTACTCTCTTAGATAATAATCCAGTTCTCTCTTAAATGAAGGATTATCTTTGTATCTTAGGTAACTTGATTCTAACTCTTCTATTGCCGGAACGAGTGTTTCTGGGATGTATTTTCCACCAAACTCTCCGAATTTGCCATCTCTTGGAAATCGTATTTTCATATAGCGTTTACCAAGCTCCTCACATTTTGTTCAATGTCTTGATTTTTCATGATGCTTGAGCCAATCAAAAACGCATCGGCTCCACATTTTTTCAAAAACACAATATCTTGTGGGGATTCTATTCCGCTCTCAGAGACAATGGTTCTTTTTTTATCAAACCCTTCCAAGAGTTTCTTTGTTGTGGTTATGTCGATCTCAAGTGTGTCTAGATTTCTGTTGTTTATTCCGATCAGATCGGCGTCTGTTTTTAATGAATTTGTAAATTCTGATTTTGTGTGCGATTCAATTAGTACTTTTAAGCCGTTTTTATGTCCATAGTCAACGAACTCGTCGATTTCTTTTAGATAGCCCAAGTCAAAAAGTGATTGTATCAACAAAATATAATCTGCACCCATTTTTTTTGCAGCATCAATTTGT